>CALUSA010000031.1 GCA_944323275.1 Candidatus Gastranaerophilales bacterium | reverse complement strand
ATGATTTAGGGGTATATAACATTGAACAATTCATCGCACCACAAAAACAAATACGTCTAACGCAGTTAGACAAGATGCGGGTAGTCGGTCGGGCATACCTGCCCAACACGCTAAAATGGTCAGATTCTGAACACACCCAATCCTTGCATAACCGCAACGCTGAACGCTTCGGAATGACATAAAATTCCTACTCATCAAAAGGAAAGTGAATATTGTTTTCCTGAAGTTTTGTTCTGTTACTATATGAAAATTTATAAAATTAGTGTAAAATATTATTATATTCTGTACTGTTATGTGGTTGTATATCACGGGGACTTATTAAACTGCGAGGTTTTATAATATTTGTATGAATAAATCTGTTTTATCCGTAATTTCCTTTTTGTTGTTACAATCTTTAATTTTCGGTTCTGCCTATGCCGCATCAAATTATGCCGGCGGAATCGGGTCTTCTATTAAAAATATTAATAAAACCGGTGTAAAGGTCAATAAATACAATTCAAAATCAAATATTTCCGTTGTTGAGTATGATACTTACGGAGCTGAGACCGGTTATTATATTGAAGATGGGTTTGGCAATACAACTAAATATGATAAATATGGCAACAAACTTTCTCAGTATGCTACAAATCAGCCCGGGATAACATACGTTTACGACAAATATGGTCATACTGCCGGATATTTTAAACCTGTTTCTAAGTTAAAAACAATGATTTATGACAAAACCGGTCAGCCTGTCGGTTATTTTTCTTCTGACGGCAGCGGGTTTGTCAAAAAGTATGACATGGAAGGTAAGCATTTAAATACATATAAACGACTTTAAAGTTTGCTTACAATAAGACTCAGCACGGAAAATACCATTGAGCCGAACAGTGCGCTAAAAAATCCGTCTACCTGCAGTCCCGGTGCTATCCAGCCTGCGAGCATAAACAACAGAGCGTTTATAACAAGTGTAAACAGACCTATGGTAACAATATTTATAGGCAGTGTTAAAAGCTGTATTAAAGGCTTTACAAAGATATTTATTACTGCAATTATTATGCAGGCAATCATTGCTGCCCATATACCGCTTACACTGATTCCCGGAATCAACCATGCCGTAAGCATAAGTGCAAGTGCAAAAAATACCCATTTAATTAACATTTTTACTATCATATATTTCTCCTTAGTTGTAAATACTTTGAATTAAGATACCCCAGAATATACTTATAAATAAAAGCATAAGTATAATTTTTAAAGAATCCTTAAAAGGTGTATTCTTTTTTATAAGTACCAGCAGCCCGAGCCCTGCGCTTGAACACAGACCCGAGATTACAGAGCCGAATCCTATTGCACCTTTAATATACAATAATGTTATGGCAATAGATATTGCACAATTCGGTATCAATCCTGCAACAGCGGTTATAACCGGCTGCCAGATTGAATTATTCAGGAAATATTTACCCAGATTTTCTTCACCGCCCGAACAAAATACCATATAATTTAGTCCGATTGTTACAACAAGGATAAACACAAATACGTTTAATGTGTGTTCAATCGGGTGAAGCAGCAAATCTCTTTTTCTCGGTTTATGTACATGGTGTTTGCAGCAGCCTTCTTCAACCTCTATATTTTCTGAGGATGATTGTAGAATATCTTCTTTATTAAAGCGTTTAAGCAAAAAGTCTATTAAATATCCTGCAGTTATACCAATAAAAATTTTGGAAATTAATATCGGTACAATCAGATACATTTTTGAAGGTTCTGAAAGTATAACAGGAATTGCCTCATCTGATGTGGACAAAAATACAGCAATTAAGGTGCCTTTAGTTATAAGTCTTTTAGAGTAAAGCGTGCTTGCTATAACTGAAAATCCGCACTGCGGAAATGATGCAACAAGACTGCCGACAATAGGTCCTGCTTTGCTTGAATATTTTGCAAGCTCTGTCATTTTATTTGAATAAAAGAATTCAATAACTTCTATGACAACAAAAATAAAAAACAAAAACGGCAGCATGTGAAAGCTGTCTTTGATTGCATCAGCCAGCCATTCTGTTATGGATAACGAGTCCACAAACCTGTCAACAGGTGAGAATATCCATTCATTAAAAGTGTTTAAAGCTGAAATTGTTTTTATTATTAATGTTTGCATTGTTTGAATCCGTTACATAATTATTCGTTTTATGTAGTTAAAGTATTCATTGTTTTTATATTGTTGTGTTTGAATTTGTAATTCTTCTTTTGTTACAAAGCCCATACGGTAAGCAACTTCTTCAAGGCACGCAATTTTTATGCCTTGATTTTCTTCTATTGTATGAACGTACTGGCTTGCCTGCAACAAGGAGTGGTGGGTTCCTGTATCGAGCCATGCAAAACCTCTCCCTAGAATTTCTACGTTCAAATTGTTTTGTTCGAGATAAAGTCTGTTCAAATCCGTTATTTCCAACTCGCCTCTTTGTGAAGGCTTTAAGTTTTTGGCTTTTTGCACAACCGAGTTGTCATAAAAATACAAGCCTGTTACAGCATAGTTTGATTTCGGTTTTTCCGGTTTTTCTTCAATGGTTTGTGCTTTACCTTTTTCGTCAAAAGAAACAACACCAAACCTTTCCGGATCTTTTACCTGATAGCCGAATACTGTTGCACCGCCGGAATTTTGTGTGCGTTTTACGACATTTCTCAGCATTCCTGAAAAACCCGGACCGTAAAAAATATTGTCGCCTAATATTAAGGCTGCACAATCATCACCGATAAATTTATCACCTAAAATAAAAGCCTGAGCCAGTCCGTCCGGTGAGGGCTGTTCTTTGTAACTGAATTTGACACCGTAATTAGAGCCGTCTTTAAGAAGTTTTTTAAAATTCGGCAAATCCTGAGGTGTGGAAATAATCAATATATCCTTGATTCCGGCAAGCATAAGCACCGATATCGGGTGATAAATCATAGGTTTGTCGTATATAGGCAAGAGCTGCTTTGATACAACCATTGTACTGGGGTAAAGTCTTGTGCCTGCCCCGCCTGCTAATACAATACCTTTCATCAGTCGTCAATCCTCAATTCCAAATATTCGTGTAATGCAAGTTTCCAGTCCCTTAACAGTCCTTCGTTATCCATTATGCTGTATTTTGGACGTTTTGCAGGACGGGGAAATTCTTGAGTTGTACAGGGTTTTAAATTAACTTCAAGATTCATCCGTTTATAAATCTCTTTTGCAAAACCGTACCAGGTCGTACTGCCGCCACCGCAGGCATGGTATATGCCGTAATCAGGATCTTCGTCAATAAAGCTGATTATTGCATCTGCTAAATCGACAGTCCACGTCGGGCAGCCTGTCTGGTCATCAACAACTTTGACTTCATCATTTTGGGCAAGTGAAATCATTGTTTCGACAAAATTTTTGCCGTGGTGTCCGTACAACCAGCTTGTACGCAAAATGTAATATCTGTCGCAGTTTTCTTCCACAGCCTGCTCACCATGTAATTTTGTCAGACCGTAGGCATTTATCGGGTTGGTTTTGTCATCGGGCTGATACGGCGTATTTTTTTCTCCGTCAAAAACATAATCAGTTGAGATATATACTAAAACAGCTTCAGTTTCTTTGCAGGCTTTTGTAATATATTTTGTACCTGTAGCGTTGATAAGTTCCGCTTTATTAAATTCTTCTTCAGCTTTGTCTACGTTTGTGTATGCAGCACAGTGCACAACATAGTCAGGCTTTACATCGTTTAAGACTTCCTTAACCTTTTGTTCATCAGTTATATCAAGCTCATCTATTGTTGTTTCTATAACTTCAAACCCTGCATCCTCGAGCATAGGACACAAGTCTGAACCTAGCATTCCGTTTGCACCGGTAACAAGAACCTTCATTATACAGCCCCCGCTTTCATTTTTTTAGCTTCTATTGATTTAATCCAGTCCTGATTTTTAAGATACCAGTCAATTGTCAACTTGATGCCTTCTTCAAAAGTTAAAGACGGCTGCCAGCCGAGTTCTGTTTGAATTTTATGATTGTCTATGGCATAGCGTCTGTCGTGCCCGAGGCGGTCTTGAACATATTCAATAGAGCTTTCGTCTTTGCCCATGGCTTGCAATATTATTTTGGTGATTTCAAGGTTTGTTTTTTCGTTGTGGCCGCCGATATTATAGACCTCTCCGACTTTGCCTTTATGCAATACTACATCTATTGCGCTGCAGTGGTCATATACGTATAACCAGTCACGCACGTTTAATCCGTCACCGTAGACAGGAACTTTTTCGTCTTTTAAAAGTTTTGAAATAAAAAACGGTATAAGTTTTTCAGGATACTGATACGGACCGTAATTGTTTGAGCATCTTGTATTCAAAACAGGCATTTTATAGGTTTCATAATACGCACGGACAAGCAAATCAGCACTTGCTTTTGATGCAGAGTAAGGCGAATTCGGTGCGAGCGGAGTTGTTTCATAGAAATATCCGTCTTTGCCGAGAGTTCCGTAAACTTCGTCTGTTGAAACCTGTAAAAATCTTTGAATATCAGCTTCTTTAGCAGCTTGTAAAAGGTTTAACGTCCCCTGAACATTTGTTTCGATAAAAATCTCAGGTCCGGTAATCGAGCGGTCAACATGGCTTTCTGCTGCAAAATTTATTACTGCATCAACTTCGTTAATAAGTTCACGTACAAGTTTTTTGTCACAGATGTTGCCGTGTACAAACTTGTAGTTCGGGTTGTCTTTAATGTCATCAAGGTTTTCTATGTTCCCTGCATAGGTTAATGCATCAAGATTTATAACTTTATAGTCTTTGTGTTTGTTAAGAATATGCCTTACAAAACAGCTGCCTATAAAACCGGCACCGCCTGTGACCAGTAATTTCAAAATAAATCCTCCTCTTTGATGTCTTTTAAGAAAGGTTGTTTGGAATCTTTGTCGCTAATTAAAGGTTCAAAATCTATATCCCAGTTAACATTAATATCCTGGTCATTCCATCTTACCCCCCTGTCGTTTTCCGGTGAGTATTCGTTTGAGGCTTTGTATAACAGTTCTGCTTCATCGCTTAAGACAACAAAACCGTGAGCAAAACCTGCCGGTATAAATAGCATATTTTTATTATCTTCCGAGAGAATTTCGCCTACCCATTTGCCGAACGTCGGGGAATTTTTTCTTATGTCTACTGCAACATCAAGAATTTTTCCTCTGGAACATCTGACGAGTTTTGCCTGTGCTTTCGGCTTTTTTTGATAATGCAGACCTCTTAAAACACCTTTTGTTGATTTTGAATGATTGTCCTGATTAAATTCAACATCAATTCCGTTTTGAGTAAAAGCCGATTTCTGGTAAGATTCCATAAAAAAGCCTCTGCTGTCGCCGAATACCTGAGGGGTTACAAGTATTACATCAGGTATTGACAGTTTTTTAAAAGTAAACGGCATATTCTTCCCCTTAAAACTCTTTGAATATTATTATATAATACTAAATCTTTTTTAGATAGTTTTATTGTATATTTGCTTAATTTGCTTAATATTTTTGTTGTGGTAAATTGAGTAAACAATGTTTTTACAATTATTTTATATTTTATGCAATTAGTCGAAAAAATATCTTCATATAAAAAATACTTTACAGAAATTATAGGACTTTCGATTCCTCTTATTATCGGGAATCTCGGGCAAAGTCTTATAGGTGCTACAGATGTTTTTATTGCTGCAAAACATTCCACAAACACTCTTGCGGCAATAAGTATTGCAAACTCAATTATCTTTTGCGTGCTTATCATGGGGATGGGGTTGATGTCTGCTATATCAATTCAACTTTCCAACCTCAGAGGAAATCGTAAGCCCACAAAAAAGTTTTTGTTTACGGTATTGAATTATGCGATTGTTCTTGCGGTAATATTTTGTGCAATATGCCTTTTGACTGTTCCGTTAATCTCAAAAATGGGATTTGAGCCGTCGCTAGTACCGATGATAAAAGAATACATCTTTATTTGTGCATTTTCGCTTTTTGGAATGTATTTGTACCAGTGTTTGAGAGAATTTTTGCTGGCTTATGAAATCGTTCAGTTTCCTAATTTGATTCTTGTATTTGCACTTATTCTAAATTATGTACTTGCTTATTCTCTGGTATTCGGCATAGGACCAGTTCCCGGGCTTGGGGTGGTAGGTCTTGCGCTGGCGGCATTTATCGTAAGAACTCTTATGGGCGTTGTGCTGCTTGTTTATTGTTTTAGTTTGATAAAATTCAAAAATCCTTTTGATAAAAATCTTATCAAACAGCTTTTAAAAATAGGATATCCTATAGGAATTGCCATGTTTTTGGAATTTTTAGGGTTTAATCTTATTACTATTCTAGTCGGACGTGAAGCGGGAATACTGGCGGCAACACATAATATTTGCGTTACTATAACTTCGAGTGCGTATGTAATACCTATGTCAATATCAGCAGCTATTGCAATCAAAGTCGGCTTTTTCAACGGAGCAAAAAATCTTAAGGAAATCAAAAGATACGCATTTTCTGGAACTTCGATGTCAGTTTTGTTTATGTTGTTTTGTTCGCTATTGTTGATTTTTATACCAAAACAGTTATTTGCTGTATTTACAAACAGTCCTGAAATACTTGCACTGGGGCTTCCTATTCTGCATATCGCTGCGTATTATCTAATGTTTGACGGGCTGCAGGTAAGCTTGAGCGGCGTTTTAAAAGGATTAAAAATGACAAAGATTGCTTCGGGAACGTTGATAGCAGGCTACTGGCTGTTCGGACTGCCGTTTGGTTATATGCTTGCTTACCACTATAAAATGTCTTTAAAAGGTTTTTGGATAGGGCTTGCTGTATCTTTCCTTGCTATGTGTTCTTTGTTTTTGATAGTGATTTACAGAAAGTTTAAGCAGTTGAAGAAAAATTATGCGAATTAACCTGCAAAAACAGTTTGTGCTGACAGGGTTCAGTCTTTATGGTATAACCTGATTATGCAAAGTATTACTGATGATGCTGCTTCAAAATTTTTAGGAAAAAAAACTGACGGAAGTGATATTTATGACCCGTCTTTTCTTGTTGCAGTACCAAGATGTGAAAATCGAAAACAATATAATATAGACGATAATAACTTGCCGTTTGTTGGATATGATATCTGGCACGCTTATGAATTTTCTTCGATGACAAATAACGGTCTGCCTTATACCAGACTTTTGAAGCTAAAATACAATTGTAACAGTGAGTATATTGCCGAATCAAAATCTTTAAAATTGTACTTAAATTCTTTTAATATGAGCAGATACGGAAATAATATTAAAGAAGGTCTTGATATTTGCAAAGATATTATACAAAAAGATTTGTCACAACTACTTAAAACAGATGTTGATGTTTGCTTCATTGAAAATAATGCACAAATGGTTGTTATTTTTGATGAATTTCAAAATATTCTCGATTTTGTTTCTGAAAAAGATTTAAAAATTAATAATTTTAAAGAAACTCCGGAATTGCTTGAAGTTAAATCCTTAGACGCAATAAAAAAGCATTATTTGCATTTTGATTCACTGCGTTCAAACTGTCGTGTTACGCATCAGCCTGATTTTGGCGATGCTTTTATTTATTATAAATCGACCCAACATATAGAAGAAAACTCTCTTATAAAGTATCTTTGTTCTTTTAGAACAGAATATCATTTTCATGAAGAATGCTGTGAAATGATTTATAAAAGATTATATGATTTATTGGATAAAGATAATGATGAATTGTTTGTCGGTATTTTATATACACGAAGGGGCGGGATTGACATCTGTCCGGTAAGATTGAGTAAAAACTGCACTTTTAACGGAGCTGAGGATTTGTTAAATATTGCAAAATACGCAAGAAAAAGTATTAAACAGTGAAGAAAAATGTATTATTATTTTTTATAATCATAAAATATTATTGGAGGATTTATGTTGAAAAAAATATTAATAGCCCTCGGGTTAATCATAGTTGTTTTAGCAGGTATTGTTTTTTATCTTGTTAACCCTTATGACCCTCAATATAAATCTTTTTATACTGAAAGAAAAGCTATGTATGCCTTTAAAAAAGGTGATGTGGATACTTTTATAAAATATATGAATAATCCTGTTACTGTTAAATATCATGCACCTATGAATCTGTATTTAACTCTTGCATATACGGGTAAATATGACGAGGCTGAAAAAGCCGTTCAGTCTTATGTTAAATTTAAAGATTACAGTGTTTGTGCACAGTATAAAATTCCCGGAAGGTTATTCTGCCGTGTAACAGATATCTTTTTCCCCGTACAAAAGCCTCAAATCGATAAAAATCACTGGCTTTCCATTATAAACTTTGAAAAGGGTGATTATAAAAAAGCAGAAGAATATAACTTAAAAAGTAAAAAGCAGAGCGCATGCTATAATACTAAATTGTATGCAGCTTTAGGAAATTATAAAAAAGCCGATAAATATCTTGGCGTTTGTGAGCAGCAGTTTGCACATAAAGAAATAAAAAACGCTTTATACAGAACTAAAGGTTTTTATTATTTACAAAAGAAAAAGTATGATGTAGCAGAGGATTATTTAAAAAAATCAATAATTGCGCCTAAACGTGCAGAATTCAGAATGAATAATTCTTCATACCTTTTACTTGCAGAGCTTTATACAAAAATGAACAAACTTCAGCAAGCACGTCATTACTATGAACTTGTCTTAAAAACAGATCCATACAGCTACAAAGCTCAAAAAGGCGTAGGGCTTATAAAAAAATAATTATATTGAGCAAAGCTTGTTGTAATATTCTGTAAAAAATAGTAAAATAACTATACTTGTCTGAAATATAATCTGATATAAGAGAGGATATTATATGAAATTACATATGCAAATATTGATTGCGTTAGGTTTGGGTATTAAACGCAACGGGCACATATTCCTTGGCTTGATAGCCGGTATAATTCTCGGTATTGCGATGCATGCCTACAATGCTAGTCATGAGCCTACCGTAATTTATAATGCAATATACTCTGTTTTGAATTTTATCGGACAGGCTTTCATCAGATTAATTCAAATGGTTATTATTCCGTTAATTTTTAGTGCCATTGTAATTGGTATCTCAAGCATCGGAGATAATAAACAACTCAGTGCCTTCGGGATAAAAATGGTATTTTATTATTCAATTTTATCGCTTGCTGCTGTAGTTATAGGTACAACCCTCGCTTTCGGGTTACATCCGGGTGATGGTGTTCAATCTTTTATTAGTGCTGAATCTGCAGCTGAAACACAAAAAATTGTTAGTGATGCAATTGCTCAGCAGGAAGGGCATCTCGGTGAAATGTTTATAAATCTTATTCCTGCTAATCCGATAGAAGCTTTTTCTAAGGGTGATACAATTCCTATTATTATATTTGTAGTTGTATTTGCTATTGCTCTTGCAAAGGTAGGCGAGATAAACCGACCGGTAGTTTCTTTCTTTGAATCAATTTTTGCGGCAACAATGAAGGTTACGGATGGTATTATGTACCTAGCTGCCCCTGGTATTTTTGCTTTGATGGCTACATCTATTTCTTCCTTCGGGATGTCTGTATTCTCAAGTATTTCAAAATACTTTTTGGCGATATTTATAGGTTTTGCGATACAGCTTCTTGTCGTTTATCCTATTGTAATGAAAGTATTTTCTAAAGTACCTGTAAGATTGTTCTTTGCTGCAATTGCGGAAGCAATGATGGTCGGTTTCGGTACTGCAAGCAGCTCTGCTACTTTACCGCTTGTTATCGCCTGTTGTGAAAAAAGAGGCATCTCTCATAAAGTTTGCAGTTTTGTACTTCCGTTGGGTGTAACCTTGAACTTTGATGCAACTGCAATGTTTCAGGTTATTGCAGTATTGTTCTTAACTCAGGCTTACGGCATTAGCGTTGACCCTCTGCAGATTATACAGATAGCAGTTCTTGCAATTGTTGCATCAAGCACCTGTGCAGGTATCCCCGGCGGCGGTATTATTACAATTGCCCTTGTATTAAACGGTCTTGGTTTAACACCTACGCAGATGGTAGAAGGTTTTGCCTTCCTGTTTGCAGTTGACAGAATCGTGGATATGTTCAGAACAATGCTCAATATTACGTCTGATGCTGTTGTTACCGCTGTTATTGCAGACAACGAAAATGAACTTAACTATGATATGCTTACAAGCGAAGAATCCTATAAAGATATAATATAAGCCGAAATAAATTTATGAACATAATTTCTCAAAAATCCAACGGCTTGAAAGGGACTGTTACTATCCCTGCCGATAAGTCTATAAGCCACAGAAGCGCAATGTTTTCAGCTTTAACCGGAGGAGTGTGTGAGATACAAAATTATTCACTCGGTGCGGATTGTATAAGTACTTTGAATATTGTTAAAGAGTTAGGCTGTGAAGTTGAATTTATCGGAGAAAAGCATCTTCGTATTGACGCAAAGAATGCCTTTAAAAAAGACCGTTACAAATTAGACTGCGGTAACTCCGGTACATCTATGCGTCTTTTTGCAGGAATCATGGCATCTTACGAGGCAGAGTCTACTTTATTTGGTGATGCAAGTTTGAGTAAACGACCGATGAAAAGGGTAATACTGCCCTTAGAATTAATGGGAGCTAAATTTAAGCATAATGATTATAAAGCTCCGTTGATTATTCAAGGCGGGGAACTTTTCCCGATTGATTACAAAACCCCGATTGCTTCGGCACAGGTAAAGTCTTGTATATTGCTTGCCGGATTGAATACTGTCGGTGAAACGAAAATTACTGAGCCTTACGTGTCACGTGACCATACTGAAAGAATGCTGAAATATCTTGGTGCTGATATTGTGACAGATTGTAATGTTACTAAAATCAAGAAATCAAAACTTACACCTAAAAATTTTAAGATATGCGGTGATATTTCTTCTGCTGCGTTTTTTATGGTGGCAGCGGCGATTGTTCCAAATTCGGAGATAATAATTAAAAATGTAGGTCTAAACCCGACAAGAACAGGTATTGTTGAGGTTATGCAACAAATGGGTGCGGATATTCAAATTCTTGATAGTCATACGGAATGTAATGAACAGGTTGGAGATATAAGAATAAAAAGTTCAGAGCTTAAAGCAATTACAATTGAAGGTGAAATTATTCCACGCTTAATTGATGAACTCCCTGTTATTGCAGTACTTGCAACACAGGCAGCCGGTACAACAATTGTTAAAGATGCTCAGGATTTAAGAAATAAAGAATCAGACAGAATAAAATGTCTGGTTACTGAATTAAGAAAAATAGGGGTACAAATAGAAGAATCTCCCGACGGTTTTGTAATAGAAGGTAAACAAAACCTTAAGGGTGATGCCGGGCTGGAATGCTATCATGACCACAGGCTGGCAATGAGTTTGTATGTTGCTGGGCTTATTTGTGAAAAGTCTGTTTGTATTAATGAATTCCAGTGGGTTGATATCTCTTTCCCTGAATTTTTACCGTTAATGCAAACTTTAACTTAGCTTGTCTGAGTGGGACCTCGCTTTTAGGAGTGGTACACTGTGTGCGAGTGGCACCGAGTCTAGCATTTTACAGAAGTGACCCCAGGTACTTGTTGCGAGTGCCTGGGTTATAAGATGGCTGTTGAACTTGTTTTATGCACTCGTTCAATAAGTTATCGGGGTCAGTTGACTATATGAAATTTATTTTCTTGAGAAGAAATTGCTATATATAATTTGATTAAAAAATGCAGACTTTATTTTTATAGTCTGCATTTTCTTTATTTTTATGATTAAATTTTAAGAAGCCGGTTTAAAGTCAATTTTTCTGTTCTTGATAACTTTAGCGGCACAGTCTGTACCTTTTCCGCCTTTTATACACATTGCCGAGTTATTGTCAGCCCCTGCAGGTAATATACCAATGCCTTTGACTAAAACAAAGAAATATATATCACGACCGTAAACGTTCGGACCTTTTTCACCATTAACATCTACTAAAAAACGTCCCATACAATTAGTCAGGTGTTTGTCGTTTGATGTTGGCACCCCATCAGCAATACCTTTATTCGCACATTTTGTTTTCGGAGCATAGTTAAAACACATACCGTCTGCAGTAATTGCTGTATATCCTGCTGAATCAGTATCTTCTGAACCGTCTAAAAATTTCATACCTTCTTCAGGGTTACAATTTGATGAACCTGAGGAATCAATTTTAACGGCATTAATTTGTGCGGTAAAGCTTTCTTTTGAACCGGCTTCACCCTGCCAAAAAATTGTGTCATCATTCCATTTTTTACCGTAACCGACAGGACCGTAATCGACTTTCATTCTGTCAATTGCCTGAGAAAGTGTCGAATATGCTTTTAAACAACCTGCAACAAGTTCATTGTTACCTGTATTTTGCATTAATGTAGGAATTGTCATTGATGCGATTACGCCAATAATCATCAAAGTAACAAGTACTTCCGCAAGTGTAAATGCTTTAATTTTTTTCAGCTTCATTTTATCCTCAATTCATTTCCGTAACTGTTTTTATTGCATTATACGCTATTTTTGTGAGTTTTTCAATTTCTTCATTTTTTATAATCAGCGGCGGCATAAAATATATCACATTGCCGATAGGTCTTAATATTGCACCGTTTTTTAAAGCTTCTTTAAAAACTTTATGCCCTGTTCTTTCAACAAACGGATAAGGCTCTTTTGTGTTTTTATCTTTAACCATCTCAATAGCACCAATCATGCCTGTTTGTCTTACATCACCGACATGTTTGAGGTTTTCAAATTGTTCAAGACATTGTTTTAGCTTGATTATTTTAGGCTGAAGATTTTCTATGATTTTTTCTTCTCTCATAATTTTTAAATTTTCAATAGCAACAGCACATGCAATAGGATTACCGGTAAAGCTGTGTCCGTGATAAAAAGTCTTTAATGCAGAAAAGTCATCATAAAATGTATTGTATATTTTGTCAGTTGTTATTGTTGCAGCTAAAGGAATATAGCCTGCTGTAATCCCCTTTGCCACACAGAATATATCAGGTTTTATTCCTGCATGTTCAAAAGCAAAATACTTCCCTGTTCTGCCAAAAGCCATTGCTACTTCATCATCAATAAGTAAAATATCGTATTTGTCGCATAACTTGCGCAGCCTTGTCAGATATTGCGCCGGATACATTCTCATTCCTGCAGCACCTTGAACAAGCGGTTCTACTATCATTGCCGCAATTTCGTTGTGTCTTTCTTTAAAAAGTTCTTCGATTTCACAGATACATTCAATATTGCAGCATCCCTGTTGTTTATTTTTCGGACATCTGTAGCAATACGGTGCGCAAACCTTTAAGGTTTCAAAAACAAGAGGGTTAAATATTTTTTTATATATATCAATCCCCCCGACAGAAACAGAGCCGAGTGTATCACCGTGATATGAGTCTGTCATCGATACAAAGTATCTTTTTTCTGCTCTGCCTTTTTGATACCAGTACTGATATGCCATTTTTAAAGCTACTTCAACGGCTGTTGAGCCGTCATCCGAATAAAAAACTTTAGAAAAAGGTTCTCCGGCAAGTTCAACCAGTTTCTGCGCAAGTTCTATTGCCGGTTTATGTGTAAAATCCGCAAGCAATACGTGTTCAATTTTTTGTGCCTGCTCTGTTAATACTTTGTTAAGTTTCGGGTTTGAATGTCCGAGTGTGTTTACCCACCACGAAGACACACCGTCAATGTACTTATTTCCGTCTGTATCATAGAGGTATATGCCCTCGCCTTTTTCAATTATAACCGGCTTAAAATCTGAACCTTCATATTGCTTCATTTGAGTATCAGGGTGCCAGACGTATTTTAAATCTTTCTCAATCCATTCTTGTTTTGTTATCATAATTTTGCTCTTTTTGTTTTTATTTTATAACAAAGTTAAAGTGTATGTTTTATCCGATATTTTCATTGATGTCTTTTAATTGTAAAGTTTTGTAACAGTATATACTTTAAACTGAAATTTTGTATTTTGTATATACTTTATATATATGTAAGCATTAAGTAAACTAAACGAGTAAAAATCAAGATATTAAATAAGATGAGACTTTCACACTAACACTAACTAACCTACCTAACTTCCTAACCTTCCCTTCCTATTAAAAGTATTGCTCTAAATAAAATTAGAGCTTTTTTTTTGCTTAATTTTTGATAATATTTAAATAGTTGTTACAAACAGGCGGCATTTAAAAGTTGAGTGTTATTACTTTTTTAAAAAATGAATTGCAAGGTTGGAAAATATATGAAATATCTGCACTTTGCATTGTTTTCATAATAATTATGATAAATGCTTTTGTGTTTAACGACAGCAAAGCAGCAGTAATATCCGCAATATGCGGTATTTTATACACAACACATGCCGGCAAAGGAAAAATCTCCTGTTATTTTTTTGGTCTTATCGGCACATCTTTTTATTCATATCTTTCTTTAAAAAATGCTTTATGGGGTAATTTAATATTATACGTATGTTATTATTTCCCGATGCAAGTTACAGGCATTTTTAAGTGGAAAAAACATTTAAAAGCTGACAAACAGGAAATAGTTAAAACAAAACTCACCCGAAAAGAAAGAATTATTCTTATTACATTTGCTGTTGTTTCGTGTATTGTTTTATTTTTCGTTTTAAAATATTTTAATGACCGCAGTCCTGTATTTGACTCTATTACAACTATATTTTCCGTATTAGGAATGTATTTGACAGTAAAACGCTGTATAGAGCAGTGGCTTGCCTGGATTCTGGTTAACGGTCTTTCTACTCTTATGTGGCTGGGGCTTGTTTTGCAAGGTGCAAAAACTTATTCCACTTTACTTATGTGGGCAGTGTACTTTATACTCGGAATATATTTCTTTATTGTTTGGAAAAAAGAAATGTCAGAGGATGTACAGTAATTAACGGGGTGAATAATTTTATGGCAGATAAAAATTTTGTGGTGGATAAAGACAAATGTATTGGTTGTGCAAGGTGTGTAAAGGATTGTATTGCCTATGCACTGGCTCTGGATGAAAATAACAAACCCTATCTCAGCAAAGACGGAGAAAATAGATGTATAAGCTGTCAGCACTGTATGGCGGTTTGTCCGGTCGGTGCAATATCGATTCTTAATAAGAATCCTGAAAATTCTGACCCTGTTTGGAATTATAATCCTGATGCCGTTTTGAATTTAATAAAATCAAGAAGAAGCACAAGACACTATAAATCTGAAAATCTTGATGCCGAAACTCTTCAAAAATTAAAAGATATGCTCAACTGGACACCGACAGGATGTAATTTTCACAAATTGCATTTTGCTTTTGTAGAAGACAAAGATATTATGGATAAAATCAGGGATTATGTTAATAAAAAGCTGATAAAAATTTTAACGGGTAATATAGCTAATAAAATTAAAACTAAATTTAGTCATTATAAAGATGCGCTTGTGAATGGGGAAGATGTTATTTTTAGAGGTGCACCGCACATGGTTGTCGTGTCTGCACCTATAAATGCACCGTGCGTAAATATTGATCCTGTTATTGCCTTAAGTTACTTTGAGCTTTATGCCAACAGTCTTGGGGTCGGCACCTGCTGGTGCGGCTTTGCTCATATTTGCATGCAGTTATTCCCTGAACTTGCGATACAAATGAAGGTGCCGCACGGGTACAAAATAGCTTATGTAATGCTTTTTGGCAAACCTGATATAAAATATTCAAGAACAACGCAGCCTGAACCGTTTGAGTTTACGACTGTGAAGGATTTTACGATACAAAAGCTTTCGATTACGCAAAAAATTAAACATTTTTTTATAAATAATATAAGATAAAATTCTTAATATTTAGATATTTCCACGCAATTTTTATTTTCAACGGACTTGTATCATTTACAAAGGAGTCCGTATGAATATAAAAGATAATTTTCCGTTGCAAATTCCCAAAGGCATAAAAACAAGATATGACGACATCATGCAGGATATCATCAGAGATAGGCTTGAAAAATACGCAAGAGCTATAGAAACTCCTGAACCAAAAGAATATCACACAATATCAGAGCTTATAGGTAAAAAATTGAATATAGCAGGCTAGGCTGTTTTCATTAATTTTTAAGTATTGTTTTGAACTTTATATACTTGAAATTATGATTTAAAGTTATAAAATATTTGTGAAATAAATATTGAAACATTAGTAACAGACGATAGTGTGAAAAAATGACATTTATTCACAAATTATGCGAGAAGCTTGGTGAAAATAACAAGCCGATTTATACTGTAATGGCGGTAGCCTGCGGAAAAGGTACAGTCAGACCGATTTTAAGTATCACTGATAAAAAAGAGGCTCCTGACGCCAGAAAATATGCCGCATTAAGAGAGCTTATGACGGAATTTATCGGAGTGCCGACTACATTTGCTTGCGGTTTAATAGGCGAAAGTCTTGCCGGACATATTGCTAAAAAAGGCACTCAGGCTTACAAAAATGCAAGGGCTTTTATGTCTTTTTTAGGTATTTGTACTGCTGCAGGTTATTTTGTTCCTAAATTTTGTAATCTTGGCATGCCGCCTATTATGAAAAAGCTTATGCCTGATTATGACCCTAATGCTGCAGCTGTTGAAAAACCGTCTGTCAGCAGAAAACCTGCATTCGGTCAGATAACACCAAACCAAAACTATTACAATGTTTACCGTGTAAAAAGTACTTCTCCTTTTTACCGTGCAGGAATGAGGGTTTAGCCTATGAAAATCACACCTGTTAAAAAGGCATTAATAATCGCAAGAAACGCTGTCACAAACCCTAAAGCAGCAGAGTTTGCCAAAAATACGGTTTGTGCAATGGCAGTAGAAACAACACTAAAAGCTTCTTTTAGACCGACATTTATCTATTGCGATAAACATGCCAATAAACAATCTAAAAAATATGCGGCAACAAAAGAATTTTTGTATCAGACTTTTTGCCTAGGATTGTATTTAAGTTTAATAAATCCTGTTAAGGATAGAGTTTATAAGCTTATAAGTAAAAAAATGGCTGCTAAAAATCCCGAAGATAAAAGAAAGCTTGACCTCTACGATTCGTTTCAGTCACAAATTAAACAAACAAAAGATAAAAATCTAAAAAAACAATTGCAAAATCGTTTTACCCATCTTTTGCATACGAATAAAGATTATCATTTCGGCAAAGGTGTTAAGGAATTAAGCTCAATTCTTTCCACGGTGTTTATACTGGCTATTTGCGCCCCGATAACATCACAGCTTGTTTTACATCCTGTTATGGATTTGATTTTTAAAAAGAAACAGGAAGATGAACAATCAAATTCTCCGCAGAATAACTATGTAAAACAGATTATGAACAATAAATAAACACACTGTGCTATAATCGTTTTATGCTAAAGATATTAATACTGCGCCTGAGTGCTATAGGCGATACTATACATACCTTGCCGCTTGTAAACGCTTTAAAAGCCAAATATCCGGATTGTAAAATCGGGTGGGTAGTTGAAGATAAAGCTTCTTTATTTGTTGAAGGTCATCAAAATGTGGATAAGTGCTATATAATTCCTAAAAAAATATGGAAAAAACGTGGACTTTCCTTGAAAAATGTCAAAGAGTTTTTAAAAATTATTGACTCAATCAATCAGGAAAAATACGATATTGTGCTGGATACACAGCAGCTTTTTAAAAGTGCAATTTTGCTGCCTTTTTTAAATATAAAAAGAAAAATTACCCTCTCCGGCGGTCGGGAATTTTCAGGACTTTTTTCCAATGAAATAATAAAAGCCAAACATCCGCTTTTTGACCCTGATTACCATGTTGTAAAAAGGAATCTTGAGTTTGCACAATATCTTGGTGTAGAAGCTTCCGAGCCGGAGTTTAAGCTTCCTTCTGCCTCACAAGAACATTTTCATAAAGTACAAATGCTGCTTTCTTCGCTTAATCTGGCACAAAAAACAGTGGTAATTTCACCTGCCACTACGTGGGAAAATAAACACTGGGACGAAAATTGCTGGCAAAAAGTCGTGAATTATCTTAACGGTAAAACAAATCTTGTTTTTACCGGTACTAAACAGGATCTCCCGTTAATTAAAAGGATTTCATCATCTGTTCAAAACTCTTTAATCCTTGCGGGGCAAACAGACCTTATGGAACTTGCTGAGGTTTTTCGCAAAGCAGATATTGTCATTTCGCCCGATTCAGGAAGCGCACACATAGCATGGGCAGTTGAAAAACCTTTTGTTATAACAATTTTTACCGCAACTGCAGCAAAAAGAAATGCCCCTTCCGGTAAAAATTGCGCCTGTTTTTATCCTGATATAGACTGCTATCCCTGCATGAAAAGAAAATGCTGCCTTGAAAACGACAAAAATCTTTGCTGCCGCAGTGTGCAGGCGGATAAAATAATAGAAAAACTGCAGGAACTTTTATCTTAATATAGACAAAATGATTTTATAAATTGTTTGTATATCGTCAAGAGATGCAGATTTTAAAAGAAGGTTAATCTTGTTTATAAGCTGTTGTTTGTCATTGAAATGTTCTGTTAAAAACAAATCTTTAAGCTCAACATCAAAAGCAGCTGCCATTTTTTTTAACTTGTCTATCGTTGTAAAGCTGACACCTGTTTCAATCCTGCTGAGTGAACGAGAGTCAAGTTCGAGAATTTCAGCCAGTTGTTCCTGTGTGTATTTATTTTTTTCTCTGAGTTCTTTTATTCTGGCTCCGAATTTTTTATCGCCTTTAGATTCCATAATCTCTCCTCACTTTAACTTTAAAGTTAAAGTGGTAATAAATTAAGGACGTATTATATTGTTTAAGAACTTGACAAAAGACTTTATATGTCTTAATCTCATCATAAGATGTTGTTGTTGCGACTATAACACAATGCTAAATGTCTAAACAACAGGTTGTAGGTAGATTGATATAAAATGAACAAAAATTACTTTATTGTATGCATGAAATGGGGCAATAAATTTTCGGCAGAATACGTAAACCGCTTGTATAAAATGGTAATGAGAAATACAATACTGCCTGTAAGATTTATTTGTTTTACAGACGATACAGGCGGAATAAATAAAAATATTGAAACCAGAAATCTTCCTGAAATGGATTTAGACGAATCTTTGCCTGAACGTGGCTGGCGCAAATTATCTATATTAAAAAATGAGTTTTCTGATTTAGACGGGAGTGCACTGTTTTTGGATTTGGATATTGTTATTCGCAGCAACATTGATGATTTATTAACAAACGAAAATGAGTTTGTAATCATAAAAGATTGGGATTTTCCTGACGATATTATTGGCAATTCATCAGTATTCAAGTTTGATTTTAATAAACATAATGATGTTTATGAATATTTTATTAATAATATTGATGATATCCGCAAAGAGTACAGGAACGAACAGGCGTATTTATCTTATAAAATGAAAGAAAAAAATATTCTGTCTTACTGGGATAAAAAGTGGTGTGTGAGTTTTAAGCGTACTTGTTTGTATCCGTTTCCTCTAAATTTATTTTTAACTGCAAAGGAACCTGAAGACGCCAAAATAATAGTTTTTCACGGACGTCCGACTCCCGAACAGGCATTAAAAGGATATTGCGGTAAATTGGGTTTCCGTTATGTAAAACCTGTTAAATGGTTAGAAAAGTACAGGTAATTAATGAAAAAAATTTTTCGATTTATTTTTGCTTTTATTGCCGCAATGTGGATTACAAACAGCACTGACAGGGATTATAAAGAAGAAGGCTCTCAGGAATACATAAATAACAAAGCACAATAAACAACAGTGTAACAATATTTGAAAATATTTGTTTATTGAAATATATGTTAAAAATGTAAATGTATTTTAACAGACAGCAATTTTTCTTTTCAAAAATACTTTATGTATATAAGGAAAGGAAGATTATGGCGTTATCTATCGGAGGAAGTTACAATATTCCGTCTGTAAATTATGTGAACGGATTTAATGCAAGTAAAATCCAGAACATTGTCATTGATGGTGATGATTTAGATAAATACGGCATTGACCCCGAGGACTTTAGCGAGGTTGATTCAAACGAAGACGGTATTATAACGGCATCAGAATTTTTATCTTCCGGAATAGATATTACTTCTATTTTTAATGCGTATAAACAGCTGGCATCAAGAATAGAAGGGGCTTATGTAGAGCCAGGCAATAATATTGCGCAAAATAATAACACCCACAACGGTGTCAGCAACCCGATACAGCAGCAGCAAAATTCGCTTAACCATCCAAGTGTTGCCCATCATCCGTTTCTTGCTCAAAATATAGATTTTAGTGCATAATTAGGGATATCGTATAATTGTTTTTTTTAGGCACACACGAGTTGTTAGCAACTTTTATTTTTACGTGCTTTTAATTCTATATGAAAATTTCTCGTTCTGTTTATGATAATAAACAACATTCGCCTAATTTTACTTCCAGAATTGCACCAATCCGTGATGCGCAATGGGTCTGTAATACAATAAATACGGCATTTCCTCATCTTTCGCCGACAAAATTTAAAATAATATTTGAACACTATATACAAAAAAATGGGGCGAAAGAGTCTGTACCTGTTTTTAAAAGTTATAATGACATTTACTTCTATATAAAAAGTCAATTAAATTCTAAACATGAAAGTTTTTTTGAAAAAATTAAACAGAAATTTTGCACAACTAAATTTCAAAAGAAAATGAATACCTTTGCTGTTATAGAAAAATATATGGAAAGAATTTCCATGTTGCGTACTGAAAACAAAAAAACAATGACTCAACTTGACAGTTCAATAAATATGCTGGTTGAACATAAAACAGGAAATTGTCAGGAATTAGCCATACTGGCTGAGTTAGTTACGAAGCTGAACGGAATAAAAAATTCTGCAACCTGTTTGTTTTTTGACGGAAACTTGGATATCAACAAACAGATTCCACATGCAGCATGTGTTTTCAATCTTGATAATACTCCTGTAGAAAAAATCATCAATAATAAAACAATAATTATTGATCCTTGGCTTGGCAAGGCGGATTTTGCAAATAATATGATTAAACATTACAAGGATAGCTGTGCAGATTTTCTCGAATTTCCCCCAAAAAGTAAAGTTATTGTTTGGCCAGTAGAACTCGTTATGGAAATACCTAATGAACTTAACAAATATAAAAAAGAATATCCGCAGCTTGTTTTTAAATCTAAAGACCGTAAATTTATGCAGAAGGTTAAATAAACTGGGTATTAATAATATTTATTATAGTGCGGTATTTGTACATGCTGACTGAGCGCAGCGAAGGAACGCCGAAGATACACCGAAAAAGAGAACGGCTGTTTTTGCACGAAGTCAAAACAAAGTGAACAACTTGAAGGCGTAGATCAATAATCAAGGCCACCGATTTTGCGCAGGCATGGAGCGTGAATATTCCTTAGTAGTAGGATATGGGCTAAAAGTCATATTTTATGAGAGGTAGAACCCAGAACTCTGAAAAAACGATTAAATATCGTTTTTTTAGAGGCAAGCTAAGTCAGAAGCCAAGCTTCTGCGTGCTGTATAAAAATTAATATAATTAATAAAAAAAGACTCCAAACAGAGTCTTTTTAAAATTGCCGATGGCCGGAGTCGAACCGGCACGTGGCGCAAACCACACAAGATTTTGAGTCTAGCACGTCTACCAATTTCAT
>CALUSA010000030.1 GCA_944323275.1 Candidatus Gastranaerophilales bacterium | reverse complement strand
TTTTCAGCGACAAGCTGCTGTAAAAATCACCTCAAAACACTACTGTTTCTAGCTGTATTCCATCAGGGCTTCGCCCCGAACCCCGGACGGCTTACACAGTAAGCCGTGCACACTGCGGCTAAGAAAATTTGTCATTCTGAAGCGTTCATTGTTGCGGTTATGCGATGATTGAGTGTGTTCAGAATCTGACCAATTGGGAGTGTTATTTAAGAGTTGGTAAGATCCTGAGCTCGCTTCGCTCCTCAGGATGACAGTTAATTTATAGTTTTTACGGGAAATATCATAGTGAAATCCGCTCCGCCCGCTCTATGTTCTGAAACAACTTATTTATGCTATATAGTTATTTATACCAATGAAACAAGTATATAAATAGCAATAATTTAAATTCACATGTTTTAAGCAAAATACTATGGAAACAAACATTAATAACACATACAAAACCCAAAATATCAGTTTTAAATCAAAGATATACAATAATCCGGCAAGTGTAGTCGAAAATGTAGTTTCTGCATTTCAGCCGATTTTTATAAAACAGCCTGTTTTTCCTAATGATTTGTTTGTAAAACATTTTGCAAATGTCGAGCATAAAAAAAGAAATTATCTGCACAGGTTTGCGAACCTTCAGGAACACCACAATCTTTTGTATGACTTATATGACTTAAAATTTTTGCAAACACTTTCTTTAGACCGATTAAAATCAATATTTATGATTGCCAGTGAAAAGGATAGCAGCGGCGTTATCCGATTTACGCAGCAGAATATAATCCGGCTTGCCGCTCTGCCTCAAGAAAAATTAGATTTTATAAAGCCCTTTGCACGTCAAAAAAATTACAGAGGCTGTTTTAATTTTAAAACCTCGGACTTATATGAGGTGACGAAATTTAGCAAACAAGAAGCACAAAAAGCCATGCAGTTGTTTGAGTTCAACCTGCCAGCGCAAGACTTATTAGCCTTAAGCAAAGATAAAAACGCTGATATAAATACTCTGGTCAAAAGGCTAAAAACATTACAAAAAATATTTATGACGGATATTTATGATATTGCATTAAAAAAACACAATGAGAACTATGTAGTTTATCTAACAACGATAAAAGAACACAAAACTTTTAAATATGTTTTCGACAACAAATTTAATTTAAACACGCAATACAAGTCAAACGTTGACTTTGAAGCAGAAAAGATAAAAGAAACAAACATATTAAAAAAATTAAATCCTTTTCAAAAGGATAAAACAACGCCATCAGGTCAGCAAACTATCAAAAACACTTTGAAAGTTACTCCGGAAGAACATTTTTTAATTCTGGACAAAATTCAAGAGAAGGCAAATTTTTTAAAACAAATGTATTTAAAAGCATACCAACATAATTTTTATGTGCTGCACAGCGGAAAAGGCAATTATATTGAACCGGATTTAAGGCTGCCTGAAAATATGCTCGTTAACTATTTTAAACAGGGCGCAATCAACGAAAATGATTTGATAAAAATATGCAGCGAAAATGCCGGTCTTATTCCTGACAGAGATTTAAAATATTTTGCTCTCAATAAAATAAGAATTACGCCTTATGACACGAAAAAATATCTTGAAATCAGAAATATCAATGCACATTCAAAACGGGTAGAAGTCGGTTCAAAATATTACAACAGTGTACTGGAAACCGTATTAAAAAATGAAGAAAACAAACTTAAAAACATAAAAGCCGACAAAAAAATGATTGTAATAGACGGTTTGCCGGGCTCAGGCAAATCTACAATTATTAACCGTATTTTGAAAAAAGACAAAAATCTGTATTACACACCGGATTCTGACGACATAAAGGCAATGTTCAAAGAAGTGTACAAAAACGGTGAAGGTGCAGACCTTGTACACAGAGCCTCAAGCACAATTTTAAAGCGGGAGATTCTTCCACGAGCCTTTAAACAAGGCAAAAATTTAATTTATCAAACCACAGGCGGTTCAGTTAATATTAACAATATTGTTCAGCAGGCAAAAAATCATGGTTACGATATTGATTTTATTCATATAACAACGCCTAAAGACCTGTCAGTAGAGCGTTCAATCTCGAGGTTTGAAAAAACAGGCAGGTTCCTTGACCCTTATGTAACCTTAATGATTGTAAATAACAACAATCATGAAAAAGAATTTGCAGCAAAGATATTTTCGCATAACCCTAATATAAGAAACTCTTACATGTATGAAAACGGAAAACTGCAACGGGTTATAGCAGGTCAAGAATACGGTAAAAGTTTTAACCTTTAATTTTATTCATGTATTCTGATTTTAAATAAAAAAAGGAACCTTGCGGGTTCCTTTTTTTATTATCCTTTTTTAGATGCTCCGGCGATTTCGGAATCAAGTCTTAAAAACACCGGTTTAATTTTTGATTTTTCGGTTATTACGCCAGCCGGTATTTCGCCCCACGTAAGGTTATCGAGCATAACTTTGCAAGGGTCGGTATCAAGATTCAACTGTTGATACACATCTTTTGCAATATTAGGACAATACGGTGCCAGCAGCGTTGCGATAAATCTCATTGACTCAAGCACCGTATAAAGTACCTGCGCACATTCGAGCATTTTACCTTCTTTTGCCATACTCCACGGGGCTGTGTCGTTAACATATTTATTTACTATGTTAGAGAAGTTGACAATCTCCTGTGCTGCTTCCGCAACTTCATATTTATCGAATCTTGCCTTAACTGCTTCTACTGTTTTTAATGCTTCTTTTGCAATTTCGGTATCGGCAGAGGTAATAAACTCTTTCTTGATTTCGCCGTCAAAATATTTAACCTGCATATTCAAGGTTCTGTTTAAAAGGTTTCCTATGTTATTTGCAAGGTCAGCGTTAACTCTTTCTTTAAAATCAAGGTCAGAGTAATTGCCGTCACGACCTGTCGGAGCAGTCACCATCATAAAGTATCTGAAAGCGTCAGGATGAGCAAGTTCAAAGTTTTCCATAACATCTTTCGGCGCAATCACATTACCCAGAGATTTACTCATTTTTGTCTGGTCTATCGTAATCCAGCCGTGAGCAAGAATTGTTTTAGGCAGCGGAATATCAAGCGCAAGCAAAAACGCAGGCCAGTATATTGCGTGGAATTTAAGAATATCCTTGCCTATAACCTGAACATCAGCCGGCCAGTATTTTTTAAACATTTCTGACGGATTTTCGGGGTAATAGCCCAGAGCAGTGATGTAGTTAGACAATGCATCAATCCAAACATAGATAACCTGAGATTCGTCACCTAACACAGGAACACCCCAGCTTACCGAATCTTTTGAACGTGAAACAGAAATGTCTTCTATATGTTCGAGCTGGTTTATTACTTCGTTTGCTCTAAATTCAGGCTGAATGAAATCAGGATTATTTTTTATGTGTTCAATAATTTTATCTTTATATTTTGAAAGTTTAAAGAAATAGTTTTCTTCTTTAACTTCTTCTGGCTTTTTAAGGTGGTCGGGGCAAAGTCCGTCTTCAGTCAAATCACGGGCGTTTAAAAAAGATTCACAACCCGAGCAGTAAAGCCCTGTATAAGCATGTTTATAAATATCGCCGTTGTCCTGAAGCTTTTTAAATATTTTTTGAACAATTTTTTCGTGCTGTTCATCTGTTGTTCTTATAAACTTGTTGTAAGAAATATCCAGCCCTGCCCAGCACTCTTTAAACTTGTCAGCGTTAATATCACAGAGTTCTTTCGGGGTTATTCCCATCGTGGCAGAGGTTTTTTGTATTTTTATACCGTGCTCGTCAGTACCTGTTAAAAAGAAAACGTCATCGTATCTTTGACGAAAATGGCGTGCAAGCACGTCAGTTTGTATTTTTTCGTAAGCGTGACCGATATGCGGTGCTCCGTTTACATAATCTATTGCCGTTGTTAAGTAAAATTTTGTCATAATCTATCCCGCTTTAAACTAATTTGCTAAAATTAAATTATCACAAAAAGAGAATATAAAAAAGGAGATAAAAATGACAGAGCGTTTTAACAACCGTGGAAACAAAGATTTAAGACCGATAAAATTCACAAAAGATTATACAAAACACGCTCTGAGTTCAGTGCTTGTTGAGTTTGGCGATACAAAAGTTATTGTAACGGCAACGGCAGAAGAAAAGGCTCCGAAATGGATGGAAAAAGACGACCCCAGAGGCTGGGTTACTGCGGAATATTCACTTTTACCAACATCAACACATACAAGATGCCAGAGAGAAAGAACAAAAATATCCGGTCGAACTCAGGAAATTCAAAGACTGATAGGCAGAAGCCTGCGTTCCTGCGTTAATTTAGAAAAAATGACTGGTATTACAATCACTATTGACGCTGATGTTATACAGGCTGACGGTGGAACACGCTGCGCAAGCATTTGCGGTGGATATATTGTTTTAGAAGAAGCAATTAACAAATTAATCAAACAGGGTATTATTAAAGAAAATCCGGTTTTAGAGCCGATTGCAGCTGTATCTGTCGGGCTTATTGACGGAGAAATCAAACTTGATTTGGATTATTCCGAGGATTCGCATGCACAGGTGGATTCTAACGTAGTGATGACCCAAAGCGGTAAGATTATAGAGTTTCAAACGACAGCCGAGGGCAATCCTTTTACAAAACCGCAGTTATATGAAATTTTAGATACTGCAGAGGCTGCAATACAAAATATTATAAATCTGTACTAAATTCACCTTACATAAACAAGAACCTCGATTTTACAGTTCGAGGTTCTTATTTATATTCAATTTAAAAAACCGAGTTATACAACAAGTCCGCCGTCAACGCCGATAACCTGACCTGTAATATACAGTGCATCCTCGGCAAGGAATCTTACTGTTTTTGCAATATCTTCAGGCTGACCGAGGCGTTTTAGAGGAATGTGTTCCGCAATTTTTTCGGTATCCAAATCTTTTGTCATGTCTGTTTGGATAAACCCGGGGGCAATTGCGTTAACTCTGATGTTACGTGAGCCAAGCTCTTTAGCTAACGACTTTGTAAAGCCGATAAGTCCGGCTTTTGCGGCGGAATAGTTAGCCTGACCTGCATTGCCCATAACACCTACGATGCTTGACATATTGATAATACAGCCGCTTCTTTGTTTTATCATTGTTTTAATAGCAGGGCTTGTCATATAAAATGCACTGCAAAGGTTTGTGTTGATAACAGCTTCCCAATTTTCCGCACTCATTCGCATAAACAAGCCGTCACGCGTAATACCTGCGTTATTAACAAGTACATCAAGTTTTCCGAAATCGGCAAGAACTTCTTCAACAGCTTTAGCACAGGCTTCTTTATCGGAAACATCGAATTTGTAAGCTTTAGCATTTACTCCCAAATCTTTTAACTCAGCAACGGTTTTGTTAGCGGCTTCTTCGTTTCCTGCATAGCTTACAGCAACATCATAACCTGCTTTAGCAAGTTCTATAGCGCAGGCTTTGCCGATACCTCTTGAGGCTCCAGTAACTAATGCAACTTTTTTATCCATAATCTTTCTCCTATATTAAATAATTGCTATTTTGGCAAGAAAAATATATTTTCTTTAAAATCAACAGTTAACTCCTTTGATATCGAGTGGACAAAAGTATCTATCCCAGAAACTGTCAACCTGTAAACAGTTCCGTTATCCGTATGAAGGTTAATCTGCCCCAGGACTATGCCTCTTATTATTTCTCCTCTTATAACTTCTACGCATGAGATAGAACCGAAAGGAAGCTCAAGTGACAATTTTTTCTTATCAACAAGATAAAAACATTTATTTTCATGATCAATGGTTATTCGATTAAATTTTTCACGCAATATAAAGACAAGCGTACGTATCAGATAAATAAGAAAAGCAAACAGAACAAAAACCAAAACCAACAATAACCAGTTTTGTTCTTTTATCGTCTGCATGAGCAATCCCGCAGGGATAATCAAAAAAGCAATAAAAACCAAGAAAGTTATTATCTTTGTTAACCAACTTATTGAATATGTGTACAAAACAGCTCCTTCTTTATTGTTTATACGCTTGCAACTGTACTTAAAGCCTCAACAGCAGTATTCAACGATTCTTCATCATAAATATTAAGAACATTCAACGACGGATTAATCTTTTTGCACAAACCGGCAAGAACTTTGCCCGGACCAATTTCAACAATTGTATCAACCCCGTCAGCCACCATTTTTTCAACGGTTTGTGTCCACATAACCGAAGAATAAATCTGTGCCGTCATTTTTGACTTAAATCTTATTGCGCTTGTTGTAGGCTCTGCGTCAACGTTAGTGAACACAGGGATTTTTGCGTCTTTGATGTCACAATCGTCTAAAATTTCAGAAAATTTAACGCTTGCATTATTCATCAATGCACTGTGGAAACCGCCTGATACTGGCAGCGGAATAACTCTTTTTGCACCTGCTTCTTTTAAAGCTTCGTTTGCTTTTTCAACAGCCTCAGCTTCGCCTGTAATAACAATCTGTGCCGGAGAATTGTAATTTGCAACAGACACAATACCATCTATTCTGCTGATTATATCAGCGATTTTATCTTTATCCATACCGATGATAGCAGTCATTGCACCTTTTGTGGCTATAGCCGCATTATTCATTTCTGTTGCACGTTTGTCGATTAATTTCATTGCGGTAGCAAAATCAACAACGCCTGCCGCATAATATGCTCCATACTCGCCTAATGAGTGACCTGCCACGTAATCGGGTTTTATATCAGTCTTTTCTCTTAAGGCTTCAAAAGCGGCAATAGAAGTTACAAGAATTGCCGGCTGAGTATTTATTGTTAATTTAAGAGCTTCCTCAGGTCCTTCAAAACACATTTTAGAAATGTTTCTGCCAAGAACCTCATCAGCTTTTTCAAAAATTTCTTTTGCAGCTGAACTGCAATCATACAAAGATTTTCCCATGCCTACAGACTGTGAGCCCTGACCGGGGAATACGAATGCAACTTTACCCATCTTATATATATCTCCTTAATTAATCTTGAACTAAATCATTTTTATAAAACATTTATTTTTTGCTGTTATTTTATCCTTGTTGGTATTCTAACCTGCTGACAAACCTGGCAGTCAAATTATTACTGCAAACATTATATCTAACATTTATTTGTCCTTTAGTTAGGCAATACCTTCTCTGAGTCTAACAATAACGGTTCCCCAGGTCAGACCTGCGCCAAAGCCGCTCAAGATAGCTTTGCAAGGAAGTTTGATTTTTCCTTCTTCAATACCCTCAGCCATTGCAATAGGAATGGAAGCAGCTGAGGTGTTGCCGTATTTTTGAAGGTTAACAATAATTTTGTCATCGCTGTAGTTTAATCTTGAAGCCATTGCCTCAATAATTCTGTAGTTTGCCTGATGCGGTATTAAATAATCGACATCATCAGGTGTCAGCCCTGCTTTTTCAAGACAGTTGCTGATAGATTCAGGCATAGTCGTAACAACAAACTTATACACCTCTCTGCCCTGCATAACGATTTTTTGTTTTTGAGGTTCGCACGGCTCAACTAACGGACAGTTTTCACCGTTCATAGGCATTTTGATAAAATCGCCGTCTTTGCCGTTAGAGTGCATATCCATAGCTATTATATCGTCAACGCCGTCAACGGATTCCTTCATAACAAGTGCACCTGCGCCGTCGCCGAAAAGCACACAGCTTGTTCTGTCATACCAGTCAATAAATTTAGAGTTGGCATCTGTTGCAACAAGCAGAATATTTTTATAGATACCTGAAGAAATAAAGGCTTTAGCAATATTCATAGCGTAAATCATGCCTGTGCATGCAGCCGTAATATCGTAAGCAGCAGCATTATCGGCACCGATTGCTGCCTGAATCTCACAAGCTGTAGAAGGATAAGGATGTGCGGGAACAGATGCTGCAGCGATAATCATATCGATATCCATCGGATCCATTTTGGCTTTTTCAAGAGCATTTTTTGCTGCTTTAATGCCTAAAGTAACAGCATTTTCTTCACCGGACACAACACGGCGTTCTTTAATACCCGTTCTTGTTGTAATCCACTCATCGCTTGTATCAACGAGTTTTGTCAAATCATCGTTTGTTATTACTGTATCGGGTACACCGTAACCTACGCCTGCAATCATAACAGGGATTAAATTTAATGACATACAAACCTATCCTTCGTAAAATTCTGATATTTTCTTGTTAACTTTCGATTCAACGGCTTCTTTAGCTACTCTTACAGCATTTTTAATTGCGTAAGCCATGCTTCTGCCGTGAGAGATAACCGTTATACCTTTTACACCCAACAGCAGCGCACCGCCGAATTCTTCATAATTAACTCTTTTAAAAATTCTTTTCATTGCAGATTTTGCAAGCAAGCCGATTATCATAGAAATCGGATCACGTTTAAATTCCTGCATAATCATTTTAAACAGCATTGAAGAAGCACCTTCGATACTTTTTAAAGCAACGTTGCCGACAAAACCGTCGCAAACAACTACGTCACAATCACCGAGGAATATTTCTTTACCTTCTACGTTGCCGATAAAATTCAAACCGTCTTTGTTTTCTTCAAGCATTTTGTGTGCAGCCTGAGCAAGTTCATTGCCTTTGCCTGCTTCTTCGCCGATATTTAGCACGCCGATTCTGGGATTTTCACAGCCTAAAACATTTTTAGAAAAAGCCGAACCCATAATAGCAAACTGATACAACATCTCGGGAGTACAGTTGCTGTTAGCACCGGAGTCAATTAAGATAACCGGTTTTTTCATTGTCGGTAAAGTCGTTGCTATAGCCGGTCTTTCAATCCCCGGAAGCCTGCCTAAACCAAATAAGCTTGATGCCATAGCAGCACCTGTTGAACCTGCTGCCACAACAGCCTGAGAGCTGCCGGTAGCAACGGATTTTACGGCAACAACAATAGAAGAATCCTTTTTCTTTCTGATCGCCTGTCCGGGTGCTTCGCCCATTTCAATAACTTCGGAAGCAGGAGTAATTTTTATGTCGAGTTTATTTACATCCACTCTAATCCTGCCTTTAGGGGCATTTATATTATTGGTTCTGATGCCGTTTTGTTTAACGTCATTGATAACCCTTTGTATCTCGTCTTCTTTTCCGACAAGTTCAATTGCGACATCATAATCAGATGCAGCCCATAAAGCACCTTTAACAATCTCGTCCGGTGCGTGGTCACCACCCATTGCATCAATAGCTATCCTTGTCATATATAAATCTTCCCCCTACAAACTTCCGAACTTTTAATTTATGAATTAAACCGCTGTACAACGCTGTTATACAGCGGTTTTAAACCAACTATTGTTCTTCAGAAGGTTTTTCTTCTTCTGTTTTTTCTTCAGCTTTAACTTCTTCTGCCGGAGCTTCAACAGTTTCTTCTGCTTTTACTTCTTCAACCTTAGTTTCTTCAACAACAACTTCTTCTGCTGCTTTTTTAGTCTTTTTAGCCGGAGCTTTTTTAGCTGTCTTTGCTGCTTTTTTAGGAGCTGCAGCAGCATCTTCAACAAAACCTTCAGCTTTTCTTGAAACTACTTTGCCTTTATATTGTCCGCATGCTGTACATACAGTGTGAGTCAAAACTAATTCACCGCAGTTTGGGCAAACTGTAGTTTCAGGTACGGTTGCTTTCCAGTTTGATCTTCTGTGTCCTTGTGCCGAAGCACCTTTTCTTTTCTTTGGTACTGCCATTTTTATTTTCCTTCTTTTGTTATCTTTAAATTTTTAAATACTTCCAAACGGGGATCTGAAATTTCTTTTTTTAAATATTTTTCAATTTCAGGGCTTCCATTACAATTTATATCACAAACAGACGGATTTGGTATGTTTAATGTTACAGATTGATAAATTAAATCTTCAACATCGATATAATCCTGACCGTTAAGTTCCGTGATAAAATCACCGTCTTTTAATTCAATTTCTTGTCCGGAATGCGCTTCTTTGGCGGATTTTACGCTTCCGAGTATATAAGTTTCGTCCACATCAACTTCTATTTTTTTTACAAAATCTTTTAAACATCTGTCACAAATTAACTTAACATTTGCAACAATTGTTCCCGTTACCTGAATATAAGCTCCGAAAGCACTAAAAATAAGCTGGGCAATAACAGGACCCTGTGTATTAAGGTCTTTAACGTCATTTTCAAAGTTTATTTTCAGTGAGTGGTCTTTTGAATGTTTTATGTCATCAATAGAAATATTCATAGTTTTTTTATTGTATTTTAGACAAAAACCATTGTCAAAAAGATTTTACTAAGCATTAAAACATATTAAACAACAAAATAATTTTCACCTTCATCAGTCAAAGTATATTCAGTGTACTCATTTGTTTGAGTCAAATCAGGTACAACTCGGACAAGATTCTGTTTTATAGCCTCATCCATAGTCGAATGATCAACTGCAGTGCCAGTTGCTGGTACAAGTTTTGCATTAATTTGTTTTATTGTAAATCTCTCCTGATGTTCAATATTTAAAATATACATGCCGGCGACTACAAGTTTATCGATATCGTTTTGAGGATTAAAAGTTTTTAAATATTCAGCAAAATCAGAAGTAATATCTGCTTTTTCAACAACCTCTGTTTTTGGATTTTGCATTGATTCCTCCAGGGCTCTTTCAAAGTTAACCTCGGCAATGCGTTCTTCTTTTGTATCGCTAAACTCAAAAGCCGGTGCAGTCATAGAATTAATTGAGGCAAGAGCTTTAATTTCTTTAAACCCGCTGCGATGCAATTTATTTTCATCAGCGTCAAATTTTTCGGTTTTTTCAATAGTTTCAGAAGGTGTTGCGTTAACAAGTCCGTTTATCCAATCAGCAAGCTGCTGCTCAAAAGCAATTTTATCAGTTGTGGAAAACTCAAATTCTATGTCACCTTTTCTGATTTTAAAATAATATTCGTGCATGGCTATTCCTTATATCGTAAATCAAGATGTCGTGCCGCATTGGTTTCATCCACTCTTTTAACAGGTGTATTATGCGGTGCCGACAGTATATTTTGAGGATTTGTATCGACTTCTGCGGCAATTTCCTTCATAACACAGACAAAGTCGTCCAATCTGTTTTTACTTTCCGTTTCAGTCGGTTCAATCATCATTGCTTCTGGAACAATAAGCGGAAAATACACCGTAGGCGGATGAAACTTATAATCCATAAGTCTTTTGGCTATTTCAAGCGTATGGATTCCTTTTGCTTTCTGCCTGTTACCTGAAAGCACAAATTCGTGCATACAGGCAGTATCATAAGGCAGGTCATAATATTTTTTCAATTTTTCTTTCAGATAATTTGCGTTTAAAACAGCATCCTCTGATGCCTGTTTAAGTCTGTCGCCTTTCATCAAAATATACACATAAGCTTTGACAAGTACGGAAAAATTACCCTGAAATTCTTTTATTTTACCGATTGTATTTTTCAGGTCATATTTTCTGAAATATTTTTCACCGTCATAACTGATTACAGGCACGGGCAAAAATTCTTGTAAATATTTAGCAACACCGACAGGTCCGGCACCCGGTCCGCCGCCGCCATGAGGAGCGGCAAAAGTTTTATGCAGGTTTAAATGAACAATATCAAACCCCATTTTTCTCGGAGTAGTTATCCCCATAATCGCATTGAGATTGGCACCGTCGTAATATAACAGTGCCCCGTTTTCATGCGCAATGTTTGCAATATCGGAAATTTTTTCTTCAAACAATCCGAGTGTATTCGGGTTAGTCATCATAACAGCGGCAATCCGGTCTTTATTATCAAGGAACAGACTTTTTAAATGTTCTATATCAACCTGACCTTTATCATTGCTGTTGACTTTTATAACTTCAAATCCGCACATGCCTGCAGACGCAGGGTTTGTACCATGAGCGGAATCTGGAATAATTACCTTGGTGCGCTGCGGTTGATTGTTCACTTTAAAATAATGTTTTACAATCATCATCCCGCACAGTTCACCATGAGCACCTGCAGAACCCTGTAAGGTCATTGCGTCCATCCCGGTAATTTTTTTAAGTGACTCTTGCAGCCTGTACATTAATTCAAGTGCGCCCTGAGCATCTTCATCCTGCTGCAGGGGATGAAGATTTGTAAATCCCTCAGACGAGGCAAGATACTCGCTAACTTTGGGATTATACTTCATTGTACAGGAACCGAGAGGATATAAACCTGATTCCACACAAAAATTTTTGTCAGAAAGTTCTTTGAAATGACGCATTGCTTCAATTTCACTTACCTGAGGAAGCAAAGGATTAACTTTTCTTAAAAATTGCTGCGGCAGATAATCGGGTATAATTTCTTTTTCCGTCAACGATACACCTGTCATCCCGTTTATTGATTTTTCAAAAATAATTTGCGTCATTTTATACTCCCTCAAGATATCATGTTAAGAATTTGCGGCGTATATGTCAAACATTATATAATTAATTATTATGAATATAAATTCCTTTAAACTTACGGCGGCAATATCTGTTGCCTGCATAATATTAGTAAGCTTCGTCTATTTTTTAACCAAGCCTTCAGCAGCCGATAACAACGAAGTCGTTTTCTGGTCGCTTCAAATGGGTACGTTTGACGGGTATATGAAACCTCTTATTGCGGAATTTGAAAAACAAAATCCTGATGTAAAAATCAAATGGATTGATGTTCCTTATTCCGAAGGTGAAAAAAGGACGCTTGCTTCAATACTCAGTTCAAATCCTCCGGACCTTGTAAATTTAACACCGGATTTTTCAAGCGTACTGGCGCAAAAACAGGCACTTGAATATATCGACTGCCGCAAACTTGAGCCTTACAACAAACAAATCACACAAACCTTTATGATTGACGACAAGTGTTTTGCTGTACCTTTTTACGCTACCTCGTCTTTAACTTTATACAATAAAGAAATTTTAAAAAAATCAGGTATAAACAAAATACCTGCTACTTATGATGAATTATACGCTCTGGCACCAAAAATAAAAGCCAAAACAGGCTCTTTTGTTACAATGCCTACACTTACCGAAAATGATACTTTATTAAAAATATTAAATAAATATTCAATAAATAATCCTCAAACCTTTAGTACTGATGAAGCGGTTAAAATTTTTGAAGAATACAGAAAGCTTTACCGTAATGATTTAATTCCACGTGAATCAATTACTCAAAATCATCAGGAAGCACTGGAAAAATACATGTCAGGACAGCTTGCATTTATACAAACAGGTGCTAACTTTTTAAATATCATCAAAGAAAATGCGCCTCAGGTATATAACGTTACGGAGGTTGCGCCGCAATTTACAGGTACAAACGGCAAATATGATGTATCTGTAATGAATTTAATAATCCCGCTGCGTGCAAAGCATAAAGACGGTGCTTTAAGATTTGCGCTGTTTTTAACAAACAAACAAAACCAGATTGAACTGGCTAAGCTGACCTCGATTCTGCCCGTAAACAATGAGGCTTTAAAAGACAGTTATTTTAATACGTACAAGCAGGGCGATGTAAACGCAAAAGCACGTGTCTTAAGCGCAAAACAACTCAATAATCTGCAGAAAAACATTCGATTCAAGAATAATCATAAAGAAATTTTGACACTTTTAAACACTACCGTACAAAAAATTTTGCTCGGGCAAGACGATATAAAAAGCGTACTTTCCGCCACAGCAAAAGATTGGGAAAGACTGGAATGATATTTGCTGATTTGGAATTAAAAATTAACACAAAAAAAGGCAACGAAATTCTGCTTTTGAAACGCTCAAAACAGGAGAATTATGAAAAAACAGTACTTATAATCGGCGTATTCCACGGAGATGAACCTGACGGAGAGTACCTGATAAACAGATATCTTTCAGAAAGGTCTGATACAAAAAACAGGCTGCTGTTTATACCATGTCTTAACCCTGACGGCAAAGCCGCAAACACAAGGACAAACGCTAACGGTGTTGATTTAAACCGTAATTTTCCCGCAAAGAATTGGAAAAAAAATCAAAAAGACGACTACTTTGGCGGAGAAGAACCGGCAAGCGAAGACGAAACAAGGTTTATGATTTATGTTATAGAAAAGTACAAACCTGATTTAATAATTACCCTGCATGAACCTTATGCCGTTGTAAATTATGACGGTCCCGCCGAAAAAATTGCCCAAAAAATATCACAAATAACAGGCTTTAAGGTCGAAGAATCAATAGGATATCCCACACCCGGAAGTTTTGGTACTTATTGCGGTGTTGAACGAAATATACCGGTAATTACGCTTGAGCTTCCGCAGCACAGTGAAAACAAGGCGGATAAAGATAACTTATGGCAAAAGACTAAAGGGGTTTTTGAATATATTGCAGAAGATTTTTAAAATTCATATAAAAAAATTAAATTAAGTGCTTTGCAAATGTTTTAGATTGTGAAACAATATATAAATAAATTTGTTTTTCGCATTGTTTATTATGAAAGGGTAATATTTTGTTTGAACGTTTTACTGAAAAGGCAATCAATATTATTTCAACCGCACAAAAAGAAGCGGCTGATTCTAAAACTTATAAAATTTACCCTGAGCATATCCTTTTAGGGATACTTGAAACCAAAAACAATATTTGTTCACGCCTTTTATCTTATGGCGGAATGAATGCGGATAAATTCAGAGAGTACGTAAACTCAAAGTACAAAAATGTTTCACACGAATACAAACACACAAACATTGCCTTCAGCACAGGTTCGCAAAAAATTATTAAACTTGCCTCAGAACTGGCAACTAACCGGACAAAATCATACATAAGACCGGAACATATCCTTCTTGCCCTGATATTGACCGGCGAAAAAAACGACAATGCACTGGCAGAGGATTTTAAAGAGTATTTTGCCGACATTAAAAAGTTAAAACAGACTCTTTTAACGCTTATAGCCAAAAATGACAAGAAAAAACAGCTGCATCCCGAGCTTGAATATAAAGAAAGCAAAAGCGAATACTCTACTGTTCAGTCAATTTTTAAAGAAGGAGAGGCTCAATCAATACTTGAGCGGGCTGTTGCAAAGCTTACTGCTTCTCATTATGAAATTCTCGGTACAGAACAAATAGTACAATCTATTTTAGAAGACTCAAATTCAGATATAACAAAACTTTTAAACGACTCTGGCATAAATCTTGATAATTATACTTCCAAACTGCAGGAGGTATCTTCACGTCAGGCGGAATTTGAAGAAAAACAAATTATTTTTACCCCGAATGCTTTTAAAACAATGCTGCTTGCGTTTGAAACAGCAAAAGAACTCGGCTCAGCAAACGTTAAGCCGGAACATATTATTCTCGGCGTTTTAAAGGCTAAAAGCGGTATTGCTTACAATATTTTTAAAGAATTAAATATTGTAGACGACGACCTTGCGCATAAAATCATTAAACCAATCGAAAAACAAATGCCGGAAACTCTTACAATTTTAAGGCTCGCTAAAAGAGAAGCCCAGTCAATGAACCGCAATATTGTCGGCAGCGAATTTATTTTGCTCGGTATAATCGGCGAAGGTGCGGGGATTGGTGCAAAAGTACTTTCGCAGCTGGGTATTACCATTAAAGATGCACGTATTGAAGTGGAAAGAGTTCTCGGCTACGGGAATTCTTATACATTTGGAGAAATTGTCTTTTCCGACCGTGCTAAAAAAATTCTTGAACTTGCCTGGGAAAAAGCAAAAAAACATAAAAATACAAAAATAGAATCGGAAAATCTTTTGTGGGCTATAACCCAAACTCCGGACTCAATAGCCATGCAGGTGCTGTCAAATTTAGGTGTTGATATTCTCGAAATTAACCACGGCATTTTAAAAGAATTGGAACTGCTAAAAAGTTCAGACAAACAGGAAAATATTTAAACTGCCTCTTATTTTTTACGCAGAGCCTTGCACTGTTTGTTTTTTATGCAAAAATTAGTGTATGGCAAAAGTAATATTATCGGGAATGAATTTAGACGAATTAACAGCTTTTACTGATTCCATACAGGAATCAAAGTACAGAGCAAAACAGCTGCACAACTGGATTTATTTAAAATCAGTTTCTTCTGTTGATGAAATGACCGATATCTCCAAAAAGACTAGAGAAAAAATCAAAGAACTGGCTGATATTACCGAGGTAAAAATAAAACACAAACAGGTAAGCAAAGACGGTACGATAAAATATCTGCTTGAATATGCTGACGGAAATTGTGTTGAAACAGTGCTGATGCGTTTTGACAACAGGGCTAATTTAACTGCCTGTGTAAGTTCACAGGTCGGCTGTGCCTGCAACTGCAAATTTTGTGCTACGGCAAAACTTGGCTTTATCCGCAATCTAACACCACGTGAAATTATTGAACAGGTGCTCACAATCCAGCGTGACACAGGTTTAAAAGTTACCAATATTGTTTTTATGGGGCAGGGCGAACCGTTATTGAATCTTGATAATGTTTTAAAAGCCATTGATATTTTTAATACGGATTTTGTTATAGGTATAAGACGTTTGACAGTGTCTACCTGCGGAATTATTCCGCAAATTAAAAAACTCGCTGACATGGATTTTCAACCGACACTGGCAGTATCATTACATGCGCCGACTCACGAGTTAAGGCAATCGCTTATGCCGATTGAAAATAAATATCATATAGACGAACTTATGCAGACGCTCAAAGATTATGTCGGCGAAACAGGCAGAAGGGTAACTATTGAATACACTCTGATTAAAGGTTTTAACGATACCGTTGATTGTGCAAAAAAACTCGCCGTGCTGTTAATCGGGCTAAAAGCAAATATAAACCTTATTATTTACAATCCTAACGACAAGGATAATTTTGAAAAACCCGGTAAAGAATCTATACAAAAATTTAAATATATCTTGGAACAATCCGGCAAAAAAGTTACAATAAGGTTGGAAAGAGGTTCTGATATCGATGCCGCCTGCGGGCAGCTAAGCAACAAAATGAAGGAATGAATAAATTATGAGAATACTGCCGTTATCTATTCAATTAATACACAAGAAAAATTTAAACAGTAATAAGGTTTCTAACCCTGTTGCCAATTACGGTTTGCCCAAAGACACAGTAAGTTTTAGCGGCAGCTATATCCACGAAGCATACTCTGATTTAAACAACACAATAAACAACAAAATTCTTCCGCTGGTTAATGACAGCAAACCGCTCTATCAATCACTTATTGATATAAACAATGATGCAAATAAAATAATGAATAAATTTTCCGAACACGAGATAGATTTTATTTCTCAAAAAGGAAAAATGGCGGATTTATCTGTTAGCTCCGATAACAAATACTACGAGCCTTATATTTCAAGATACAACAAATACAAACGTAATTTAACGCAATATGCAACCTTAAAAAACATTGTCAAAGACGAAAATTATAACCAAAAAGAGATTAAAGAGGCACTTAAAAATGCAGAAAATCTGCTTTTTGAAAACAACCCGGAACTGAATAAAATAAAGCCTCTCGCAAAAGAATACGAAGCCGCAACCGCTAATATTACACTCTACAATGAAGGCAGAACTTTAAAAAACTCGCAGTTACCCTTAAAAGAGAAACTGACTGATACAAATGAAACCCGCTTTAAAGCAGCAGCTTACGCATTATTGATTCCGCTGCCGGAAACTTTTATCATGCTGCGCAGCTTTAAAAACATTGAAAAAGAACTTCAAAAGCCAACCCAATCCCCGATGAAAACACAAACGACAATAGAACATCTTCAACAATCCGCAGAGTCAATTATTCAAAATTTCGACCGTTACAAGGAATACAAACCGGAAATAACAAACTTTATCGAAAAACACAGCAAAAACCAAATAAGCAAGCCTTCTGACAAAGAGATTAACGAGGCGTATGTTTATCTTACCGGAGAATGTGAAAAAAACGCAACCAAAGAACGTAACGGTCTTTACGGATATTACAAAACAATGTATCTTGACAAAGGTGTAAAAGTCAATTTTGAAGCTTTAGACCAATACTTAAACGATTGCGAAACAGCAGTCAATACACTTTATAACAAGAAAAAACAGATTGATGAAAAAATCATAGAAGAAAACAACAGAAAATTCTTTGAACAATACGGAAGGTAATTTTCAACACATGATTAATCGTTTATAACTGCAAGCTGCCTTGTATTGTCCTGTGATTTTTGTCTGGTTAATTTTGCTATTCTCTTTCGGATTTTTTCTCCGTGATGAGAGTGAGGTTTTTTTTCTAAAAACAGCTTGTAATAGTGAAGTGCCCGTGTTTTATTCGACATTTTATCAAAACAAATTGCAAGCCCGAGATACCCTTTGTTAAAAGAAGGATTTATCTTCAAAAGTTGAGAAAAAACATTGCCTGCAGCCTTAAAGTCACCTAAAGTCATATACAAAGCGGAAAGATGATTATAAGCACTTAGATAAGAAGAATTGTTTTCTATAATCGTGTGGTAAATCAACAGTGCCATATCATATTCTTCAATACATTCATGAGCAACCCCGAGCTGCACCTGTGCGTTAAGATTGTTTCTGTCAAGCGAAATAGTACGCTGAAAACACCTTATGGCATCACAAAATTGACCTGTCAGCATATAGCATAAGCCGAGCTCATAATGTATGTCAGCGGAAAAATAAGACATCGACATTGCCTGTTCAAGATATTTTATTGCTTTATCGTATTCTTTTTCTGCTTTGTAAGATATCCCGAGCCCTTTATACACACGGTAGTTATTTCTGTCCATCATCAGTGCACAAAGGTAATGTTTTATAGATTCTCTAAAACGATTGGAAAGCCTGAGTGCATCGGCTTTGACAAAGGTTTTATAAGCTTCGGTTCTTTCAAGATTAACCGGTTTAACGACAAAGGAATCAAGTCCCTGTACCACACTTTTATATTTTATCCCCAAGATATCTTCCCCGTAGATTAAATTATCAGTTTACATTTTTATTTTAGAGATTTTATTGTAAAAAGTTATTGACCGTGCGGTTTAATTTTTTAGACCATGTGGTCAGTTTAAAATTCAGTATTGAAAAAATCTGGTATAATTAATCCCGGAGGCAGTATGCAGGATATTTTCGGACAAAATCTCACTTGTATATCCAGAACAAACAAACATCTGGCTGATAAATTGCGTTGCGTAACAATTACTGACAATCATTTTTCGCTGGATACAAATTTTGCAGGTGAATATAATCTGATAATTAACGGTATTCCGGTTCATTCTTTAACAGGTGCCGTTGAAGAAGCCGAATCAATTGCCTCATCTGTTGCACATAATGATTATGGAACCTTGCATATAATATACGGACTCGGACTCGGATATCTTGCTGATGTATATGTACAATCATTAAAAGGTAAAATTATTGTATATGAACAGGATTTGCAGGCTATGGCTTTTGTGTTGAATGCTGTTGATTTCTCGCAAAACTTTAACACGGGCAGATTATTTTTCGCTTCAAACGCAGAAGAACTTAAAAATTTACTATATTCACAATATCGCTACAAATCCAATGCAACTTTTTCTTACATTGATTATTACAAATCGAACGGTCGGGATTTTAATGAAATTGCTCAGTGGTTAAAACGGGAAATTGTGCTTATTGAACACAATTACGATTTTCAGGTAAACAACACTGCCTCATTTTTTGCTTCCACTTTAAACAGACTCGCTGAAAAATATAAACTAAAAAGGCTGAGCGAGTATAAGGACATGTTAAAAAATGTACCTGCTATTGTTATATCAGCAGGTCCGTCTTTAAATAAAAACATAGACCTTTTAAAAAAATACAGAAACAATGCGGTTGTATTTTGTGTAGGCACAGCCTTAAGCACGCTGTACAAAAACGGTATTACGCCTGACTTTGCTAATGTAATAGAAAGAAATAACACCTCACATCATTACAATTTGCCTTTTTCAAAGGATATTTCAATTATTTGTGAACAATTTAGCGAGCCGTCATATCTTGATATGCCGTTCAGGGAAAAGTTCCTTACTTCATCTCTTGAAAATGACGACGCAAGATGGTTTTTAGAAAAAGCAGAAGCACCGTTTGTGGAATTTGAAACCAAAGGAACGGTTGCTTATCACGCCCTGTTTTGTGCATATTATCTCGGCTGCAGCCCGATTATTCTGCTGGGACAAGATTTGGCATACACTGACGGTGCCTGCTACGCAAAAGGTTCCAAATTTGAAGATTTGGAATGTGTATTTGATGATGCTGCACAAAAATACAGGATAAAGGCAAAAGATTTCGACAAATTTAAAAAAGCTTATTGCGCTTCTGTCGATTATGAAGAAGATGTACAACAGGCAATTGTTAAAGACAGGTTAGAACAACTTAATTCCAATCTTGTCACTGTCGAAGGTCAGGACGGAGGTCTGCTGCCGACTGATGGTGTATATTCCTTATTTATAGATTATTTACAGGATTTTGCTTCACGGCATAAAAACGAACGTACTCTTATCAATGCCTCTGTCGGCGGTGCTTTAATTAAAGGATTTGAAACATTACCTCTGAACGAAGCTGTTAAAAAATATATCCCGCAAGACTTTGATAAAATACCTGCTCTTGAAAAATTTTATACAACAAATACCAAAAATTTTGATTTATCTAAAGTTAAAAAGAATCTGGCTAAAGACATTGCCGTGATGAAAAAAGTTCTGGACATAGTACTCCCGGCAAAAAAGGAATTTGAGAGTGTTTTACCGAAGGAGAATACACAAACCGCAGATGAACCGGCAATAAAAAAATGCGTTGAAAAATATGCCGGCGTTTTCGCAAATATAGCCAATAACTATATGCACAAATACCGCATAATAAAAATGATTACAGCAAAAGAATACAGCGACATTGCTTACCTTCTGCGAGAAAATCCGCAGGCACGGGATTTTGATATAATATTTAAACTGGCAAAGGCTTATTACAATTATTTTCATTATACAGCCTGGCGTTTGGATGTTATAATTTTCTCGCTTGAATATGCATTAAATGAGTTAGGAAAATAAAAAATGAAAGCTGTTATACAAAGAGTAAAAAACGCCTCTGTTACCATTGATGAGGAACTTTATTCCTCGATAGGTGCAGGCATGCTTGTATTTTTTTGTGTAGAAAAAGGAGATAGTGCCGATAAAATCGATTGGTTTGTGTCAAAAATTTCTTCTTTAAGAATATTTGAAGATGAAGAAGGAAAAATGAACAAATCAATTCAGGATATTGAAGGTGAACTGCTTATAGTGTCACAATTTACGCTCGCCTCAGATTGCAGAAAAGGAACACGACCGAGTTTTGATAATGCAGAAAAACCTGATACCGCCCAAAAGATGTATGAAACTTTTATAAACAAATTAAAATCAATAAAATTACCTGTAAAAACAGGGAAATTTGCGGCGATGATGCAGATTTCACTTGTTAATGACGGTCCTGTTACCTTTGTTTTAAATAAATAAAAAGGTTTAAATTTGTAAAAAAGCTTGCCTAATATTATGTTTGCATATAAAATAATAAAAGATATTAGAATTTTAAAATAATAAGATGTCGAGGAGCTAATTTTTTTAATAGCCTTTCGCCTTTTACTTCAAAGGGTAGCCAAAAATGTATGTAAATAAGTGTACCAAATGTGGAGCGGAATTTGAAACCAAAAACCCCAAAAGGGTAATCTGCCCAAATTGTTTATATCCTGACAAAAAACCTGATTCTGAAGAAGGTTCGGATTTTTCAGGTAATTCTCAAAACCAGCAGAACGGTTCTTCGTATGAAAGACCTGCTGCTTACAGTGCCGGCGGTTATTCATCGGATAACTCATATCAACGTCCTTATCAGCAGGAACGCCCGAGATACGATAACCAGAGAAG
>CALUSA010000029.1 GCA_944323275.1 Candidatus Gastranaerophilales bacterium | reverse complement strand
GTTTATCATTTTTGTATAGCATATTATTTTTATCAAGAAAATACAAAAAGCAGCTTGCTGCAATTCTTTTGTTGCCGTCAGAAAAAGAATGGTTCTTTGTTATCAGATACAAAAGCATTGCAGCTTTTTCTTCCAGCGTCGGATAAAGCTCTTTACCGTCAAATGTTTGATATATTTGATTAACTGAGCTTTCAAAAGAATTGTCTTTGGGGTTAGCAAAAACATCTGACGCAAACTCGGATTTCATATTGTCTATAACTTGCAGAAATTCTTCTGTAGAAATCCGTACAGCTTTTGTTTTTGTTAGTCCTTTTTTGTCCAGAGTTTTATGGTCAAAGTTGTCAAGCAAATCCAAACCTTTAGCAAAATTTTCAAGCAAATTAGCAACATCTTTTGCTTTATCAACGGTATCAATTTGATTATTTAAACTTCTAGAAAGCAGACTGACGCTTGTTTGAAGGGCTTCTATTTTGCTTTTTTGTGATTGCAAAAGTTTTTCATTAATAGCATAGCCTTTAGTCAGATAATTTTTCAAAACATTTGTTGCCCAAATTCTGAATTGTGTAGCTTTTTTAGAGTTTACTCTATAACCTACAGCAATAATTATGTCAAGATTGTAGTAAGCTGTTTCTCTTAAAACATCTCTGTTGCCTTCTTTTTGAACTATTTCCAAAATGGAAATAGTTGAACTCTTTTGGAGTTCTTCTTCTCTGTAAATATTATTTATATGCTTATTTATTGCAGGAGTTTTAACACCGAAAAGTTCCGCCATGGCTTTTTGTGTCAGCCAGATTGTCTCCTGTTCCAGTTTGACATCAAGTGACACCGAACCATCATCGCTTTTATAGATTATAATTTCACCTTTATTCAAGTTTTCCACTAAATAAACTCCTTTGTTATGTAATAATATTAACATAAAAATACAGCTGAATTTACGCACACTTCAGCCTCAGACTATTCGCATGTTATAGCATTCCGTTGTTGACTCTTTCATAATACGGACAAGTTCGGCGTAAACGCTCATGCCTGCCGTTGATTCGGCGGTTTTATCAGACATAAGTGGGGTAAGAATAGTGCCCCGCACATATTGTATAAATTATTAAAATTTAAAATTTTAATATGTTCAGAAACAAAATAATAATCTAAAATATGATATTATAGGTTTATGGAACAAAACAAACTTAAGGCACTGAGTGATTTTTTAAATCGCACCAATACGGGTATTTGTCTTTTAGAAGGGCAAACGGGTTCTTTTAAAACAGAGCTTGTAAAAAAAGCACTGTCTGATATGGCAGACAAAATACTTGTATTTAAGTTTAAATGCTTTGAAGCGTCTACTCTTGATGATATTTATCTTGCTTTTTTTGAAGATTTAAAAAAATATTCACGCCAGAAAAAAATCAGCTTAAAAAAAATCGAAACCACTTCAATTTCGCAAAGGATAAACAGTTATCTTGCCTCATTAAATATGCCCTGCGTTATTGTTATAGATTCTTTAGAAAATATTTTTTCTAAAAAATATTCAACAGAAAAAGACGAAATTTGTCGTTATATAGAACACTTAAATTCCATGCACCGTTTTAAGATTGTACTTATTTCCACATCTTTTGCAGGCACGCAGCTGAATTTTGAAAATCCTTTAACAATACAAACAGAGCCTTTCAGTACAGAAGAAACAGCCGATTTTTTCAGGCAAAGAGATATAGCGATAAATGAAGAAACTCTTGAAAGTCTGTATTCCATAACACATGGCAACCAGAACTATATCAATACGACGGCGGATATTATAACAACATTAAACATTTCACCTGCCGCTATTGTTGATGAATACAACAGAAAAAGACTTTTATACGAAGATTTTATAAACCAAAAATTAACAACATTTATTCCTGACAATGTAAAAAAATCACTTTATATTCTTTCTGTGTTCAATGAAGGCATTAGCTCTCAATATCTTGTTGAAAACAACTTTTTCACAAAAGAACAGCTTGCTTATATGATAGAAAAAGGGATTCTTGCGCAGGAATACGGGGTTGTATTTTTAAAAAATTCTTTTAAAAAATATCTGCAAAACTCTGTTGCACATTTTGAAAAAATAAAATACCACACCTTCTGGCGTGATTTTTATAATTCCCAGCTGCCGTTAAAACCGAACGAACGTGCTGTCTTAATTTCACGTGACACAATGAGAGCACAGATAGAATATCATTCGTCATTTATTATAAAAACGAAAGCAGACACGCCTCAGGCGGATATGTCGCTTGTTAGTTATTTAAACAGCAATCTTACCGCCTGGAATATAAAAAATACAAACATAGATGACGAAGAAGATGATGAAAAAAGTTCCAAAAAGAAAGACAGGCTGCCTAAAAAACCGGAAAGTGTTATTAAAAAGGAAAATAACAAACGTTTTGAAAAATATGCTTTAACAAAAGAAGAAATTTCACTTTTGAGTGTTCCTGTAGATATGCAAAAAACAGCAGAAACTGAGGCAAGAGAAAAAATACACAGAACTTTTGAACAACAGGAAGAAGAACTTAAACGCTCACGGCAGCAGCAATCAATTAAAGAGTTATACGCAACAGCACAAAAACTGGAAAACGAACACGATTTGGAAACAGCATTTATTGTTTACGCCAAAGCACTGGCAATGCAAAATGACGAGGATTTTTATGAATACGAGTCTTTACTTTTGGAAAAACTGGCGGTATGTGCGCACAAAATGAACAAAACTACGGATGCAATAGATTTTTATAACAAACTTATTGAGTTGTATTCTTCCAGAAACGAAATTGAAAAAATGAATGAAATTCGTCTGGAAATTGCACAGATTTATAAAGAGATTTATAAAATAAACCATGCCAGAGTCATATACGAAAATTTTGTAAACAAAAAATCCCCTGCTTCTGACAGTATTCTTGCCCGTTCTTATATTGAACTTGCTTCTATTGAAGAAGAATTGTCAAATACAGACAAGGCTGTAGAATATTTTAAAAAGGCTTTTGATTTTGTTAATCAGGGTATTGAAATAAAACCGTCCGTTCTGGCACAGGCTTATTTTAAATATGCACTGATTCTTGATGATTTTAACAGGCAGCAGACAGCTCTTGATTTTTATCAAAAAAGTATCAGAACAGCAAAAGACGATAACATATACCTTTCCGCTGCATATACAAATATTGCGGAAATCCTGAAGGAATCCGGCAGCTTAAATAAAGCAGAGGATTATTATAAACTCGGACTAAAAACAGATTTTGAACGTTCAAATTACGAGGGAATGTATTACATCTGCCTTAAACTTTCACAGCTCTATGAAACACTTGCACCTGAAAAAGTTTTGAATTTTCTGATAAAATCACTTTCTTCCGCAAAAAGAACAAAAGAAAAAATTTGTATTGCAAATGCATACATTGAACTCGGGGATTATTATATTGCACACAACTCTGATGTTAAAGCTCTAAAAGCCTTGCTCCTTGCAAGAAAAAGCCTGTCAAAAGAAGATGACACCCAAAGCATAGATTTAAGAATACTGGATTTACAAAATCGTATGGATGCAAATCTGGTGAAAAAAATAACGGATGAAATAAACAAAAATGAACAATGAACAAATTGAATTAATAGAAAAACTTCTGGATACAACTCTATCAAAACAGGTGCTTTTGCACTTTCAGGATTATGAAAAACTTTTTAAGTTTTATAATTCACATACAAATTTAATCAGCAAAAATGATGAAAATGTCTTTTTTGAAAAACATATTTATGATTCGCTTTGTTTGAGCATATTTTTTAACAAATATAACCTAGCACAGGATATCAAACTTCTGGATGTCGGCACAGGCGGCGGTTTTCCGTCAATACCGCTGGCTATAATTTACCCTGAGATGCAAATATATCCGCTGGATTCTATTGCAAAAAAAATCGGATTTATAGAACTTGTACAAAAAGAGTTGAGGCTTGAAAATCTCCATCCGCTCTGTAAAAGGGCAGAAGATTTAAACAGAGATTTTAAAAACTCTTTTGATGTTGTAACTTCACGTGCAGTTGCTTATTTAAATACACTTTTGGAATACACTGTTCCTTTTGTCAAAACAGGCGGATATTTTGCTGCATATAAATCTAAAAACGCACAGGAAGAACTCGCTTCCGCTAAAAATGCAATGGAAGTTCTAAAATGTGAACTGACAGAAATTATCAGCTACAATCTGCCTTTAGAAAACGATTACACACGGGAATTTTTGATATTTAAAAAAAATAACAACACAACAAAAGACTATCCCAGAAAGTTAGGAATGGCAAAAAAGAATCCTCTTTAAATTTAAAACAGTAATTAATCCCTGCAATTAAAATTTAATAAACCTTAATTATTATGGCAATATTTTTTGTGTTTTTGTTTTGTTATGAAATAAGAAGCCAGGTTTAAGGAAGTGTTCAGTGTCACAGATAAACAGCGTCAGCAATAATTATAATAAAAATATTATCACTACAGACAACTGCAAAAAATACCAAAAGCCAAACTCCGGTCGAAAAGCAGCGGCTGCGGCAGCGGCATGTGCTTCTGCACCTATTGTATATAGAGGTATAATAGAATTAACTGCATTACCGTATAGAAGATTTTATGAACTTTTGACAGATGCAGACAACTGCGAATATAAAAAAGTCTTAGAGAAGGTTCTCAACAAAACAGGTCTTGCGTCTAAAGGTGTAAAAATTATTGATATCACTGAAAATAATAAAGAAGTTATAAATGATTTAATCAATAAAAGTTTTTCGGAAAATCATAAAAAAATTTTTAATCAAAATCCCGTGTTGAAAAAAAGATTAAATACACACATTGAGAAAATCTCAAATGCTATAGCAGATGGCAAACAGGCTCTCCATTTTTCTAAAATTAATACTATTACTTTGAACAAAAATTTATACTCTGTCGCAGCTTTTCACGAGATGGGACACGCCTTAAATAACAATTTTTCCAAAATAGGCAAATTAATAAATTCACTCAAACTCCCTTTTAGTTATCTGGCACCTCTGGCTTTTACAACGGCTTTGTTTAAACGAAAAAAAGCTGATGGTGAAAAACCTGAAGGATGGTTTGATAAAGCAACAACCTTTATTAAAAATAATTGCGGCAAACTTGCCTTTGTTTCAACTTTGCCGGTTTTGGCGGATGAAGCTATGGCAAGCATAAAGGCTTCAAAAATTACAAAAGGCGTTTTGCCTTTAGAACAATTTAAAAAAATGAACAAATTTAACTTTGCTGCCTGGCTGACATATTTCGGTACAACAATCGCAGCAACTGCAGCGGTTGTTACGGCTTCTAAAATTGCGGATTCGATTGCGGCACCAAAAGAAATTAAAGACTAAAAAAGTCCGGTTTAATAAAACCGGACCCATTTTGTTTTATTAAAAATTTTATTATATTAAGCCATTAAACCGCCGAATTCTTTAGGTTTAACTTTATTTTTATCATCTTCATTCGGTGCATCATTTTTAGGTTTGGCTTCTGTTTGTTCAGTGAGTGCAGCCATAAGTCTTTCGAGTTTTTCTTGTTCTTCAATCATTCTTGTTTCGAGTTCTTCAACACTCATAGATGGTTGAGTAAATGCGCCTGATGTGCCTTGAGTACCTTCTTCACCGCTTGAGGCAACTGCATCATGTGCATTTTTTGCTTCAGTAAATATATCTGCCTGTGTTCTTAATTCCTGCTGGATAATTCTTGCCTGCGGATTATTTTGAACATCCATAGTTTTTAATTTCTGTAACATACCAAATTGAACGCTTGTCATAATTTACTCTCTTTCTTCTTTTTATAATAAATTTAAATCTCTCTTGTATATATAAAGTATATACATTTCTAAAAATTGCCAAATTAAAACAAAAAGATTAAGAAATGTTACATTTTTTCTTGAATGCGATATATACCCTATATAAAAAACGTTTATTATTATATAGACCTATAATTATTTATATGGTTTATACGGCAAATTCGGTTTAACGTAATAAGGTTGTGAGCTAATGATAAGACTGGATATTGATTTAAGCTATTTAACCAAGAACTTTGAGATAGGGACTCAACGTTTAAATCAATACGGCTCAAAAAGCATCGACGAAATTATGGAAGCCGAAGCCGAACAGGGCAACCCCAGAGCGGCGAAATTTGAACAAGAAGTTCTAAATGATCATAAGCAAATTTTAAAACTTTTTAAGTTGTCAAATCCAAGAAACAGATATGCAATTCTTTCCAATTTGAATTCTGCGGATTTGGAATATCTTATGCAGTTTTTGGAACCCGATGAGCTGCTTATGGGGCTTATGTTCTTTACAAAAGAAAAAATTATGAACCTTATATATGATTTGCCAAAAAATAAAATCTGTTCAATTGTTTTTCAGGCATTTTCTCAGGAGCAGTTTTTAAAACTGATACCTGAAAAAGAAATGGATAAATTTTTAGAATCCGACAAGCTGGATAAAGACAAAATTTTAGAAATTGTAAAAACAATGTCACCTGAAAAATTAAATGAAATGGTTGAAAAATACATGTTTCAAGAAGAAGGCAAAATTCAGGAGGACAACAACTGGAGTCAGGAACATGTCGTAAACTGGCTAGACCAATTAAAACCTGAAAAATTCCAGAAAGCTCTGCAATGTTTTGAGCGTCAGGAAAAAGAAAGCCTTATTCTTCAATTAACAAAACAAGACGAAAATTTGCTTACGGAATTTTCCAGAAACGCACTTACCTTCCCGCTCAAACAGCTGGACAAATCGGATATCGTCAAAAATATGAACAAACTTGAGCCTGATGACCTGTTAAAAATGGTCAACGAGCTTCCTGATGAACTGATGTCTGTTGTTGCAACTCAGATTGATCCGGAAATTTTTGCCGAATTATTATCCAAAAACTTTAAAGATGTTTTAAGCGAGATTGGTATCGGAAACATTGGCTAATTCTTTTTCAGACATTTTAATATAGTCTTCAAATATTAAACAGGCATCTTCAATACAGCCCTCACAGCTGCGTAAAAGTTTGCCTGTTTTTACGCCTTTGAGTTCAGCGCATTCGATAGAACCGTTTTTGTCTTGAAATTTTTGCGCAGCTTCTTTTATCAATTTATAAGTTTGAGCTTTCGAGTCAGGTAAAGTTAAATTTCCCGTGCTGTTTTTAAGCCCTAAAAGCATAAAAAGTGCGGTTACGGCTCCGCAGGTTAACTGCAGTCCGCCCATTCCGCCGCCAAAGCCTTCTGACATCATAAAAGCCTGTTTTTCATCCACACCGAATAAATCACAGTAAGCGCAAATTACAGCCTGCGAACATGTATAACCTTTTTGTTTATTTTGCAATGCTTTTTGTACTCTTGATTCCATAAAAACTCCTTTTGAATTTAATTATACTATTAACAATTTTATATAACAGCTTGAAAAATAAAGCAAAATATCTGCCTGACAAAGTATCAGAGTATTTTATTAAGAAATATTAAGAAAAGTATATACTAATTTGGCAATTTTTATATACTTTTTGTTTTTATATATATGTAAGTTAAATAAATCAAACGAGGTCAGAGAGAAAATGATTAACGCAACTAATCCATTCGCAAATTATACATTAGCTATCACAGCACAATATAACGAAACTAAACACGGTATCGAAGAAGCAGAAAAAGCACCGGCAAGAAAAATCTACAGATCATTAGATTCTATGCTCGAAGAATGTGTTTTCTTAGGTGCAACAAGATTCGGTACAAACTTCATCGCATAATAAACAAGATTTAATATACTGATAAGGCAAAACTAGACAATTTTAATAAAACCTGAACGAAAGTTCAGGTCTTTTTATTAGAAAAAATTATATATGGTCTGCTAAAGCATAGTCCGGTTTAAGCTTTCAATCAACAAAAAGAAAAGAATAAATCATCAAACACCTGACGCTGTCTGATATATGCCTCCAATTCCTTTTTAGAGTGCTGGATTTTTAAAATATCTTTTCTTATTTTTTGCACAAGCATTTTATTTGCAAGGTTAGCTTTCATCAACTGCGCAAGATAATACTCAAGACAATCCAGCGTATATTCCGCAGCATAGCCTTTTTCGCTCATTACGTCCTCTAAACGCTGCACCATATCGAAAACTTCGACTTTTTTTATATTCGGATAATCAGCCATAACCTCTTTTAAAAACTCCGTGTCATAATTTTGAGCATTATAAGACGGAACATAAAAACACTGGGAACGTGAGATTATTGTTTCTATAATATCTTCTTTATCTTCGGTTAAAAACAAAAACAACGTTTTTTCCGGCGGCTCCTCAATGGATTTTAAAAGCGAATTAGGTGCTTCACCGTCGAGAACTTTACGATTCAGCGGTCTTGGCAGCCAGAGTTCCTGAGGAAAATCAAATTTTAAATCCTCAAATTCTTTTAAATGTTTGCGTTCAAACTCCACCGGTTCTGTTAATTCCGAATCGCAAAAGATAAATACTCTGTAATAATCTGAAGAATTAACAAGGCTGTTGTTTACCATCAGCGTCTGTTTTATTGAGATAACCTTGCTTGACGTATCATCAGAGGGTTTATTATCATTTTTGGTTATTGTCAAAACAGCAGGGTGCCGGTTGTTTCTTATCCAGTTACAATTCAAACAGTCACAGTTATATTCACCGTCTTTTTGGCAGTTCAAAAGTCTTGCTATTTCCATGGCAAGATAGTACTGTGCAATTATATCCTGCCCATAAAGCACAAGTGATTGTGCAAAGCTGCGATTTTTATTTTTTAAAGCAGCTTCAAAATAGTTTGTAAAATATTCAAATTTTCTTTTAAAAATCGGATGGAACATAAGACCTCTAATTTAATAACGCAAGCTCGACAGGCAGTTCATAAAAAGACATCTCACCGGTTTTTACCCTGTATTCAGCCTCAAGAAGGTTTCTTCTTATTTTTATCAACCTGTCCATAGGTACTTTGCGTAATTTTTCGAGATGTTTTTTTACGATAAATTCGGGCAAATGGTTTTTTGCCGCAATTTCCATAGGACTTTTACTTACGGAATCAACCTTAATGCTTGCCATTTTAGCAAAATTTGTCTGCAGCACGGCAAGTATCTCCAGATAATGTTTATTTGTACAGAGTTTTTTAAACTCGAGCAATGCCTTATCCTTCTCACCTTTTAAAATATAATCCGTCAGTACAAAAATATCCTCGCTTGAAGTGCAAATATTTTGTATATCTTCTTTTTTTACAGCTTTTGTCGGATAAATTGCCAGCTTAAGTTTATCAAGTTCGGAATTTATAACACGCAGATTCGTTCCGAGCCTGTCTATCAAAAACTGAGTAACCTCAGACGCCATAATTAAGTCTTTTTGTTTTGCCTGTTTTTGAATCCACACCGGCAGCTCCTTGCTGTAAGTTTTCCATTCGGGGAATTCAGTCATTGTTGTATTTTTAGCAAGAATTTTATAGAGTTTTCTTCTTGTATCAATTTTTTTTGAAGATTCACGTTCGATTTTACAGACAAAAACTATATTTAAAGTATCAGCAACAGCCTGCACGGTTTCTTCTATTTGTTTAAGTTCCTTATCATCAAAGTTTATTTTGCCTTTTGTGTCGAAAAAGTATTTTTCGCAGTTTATAACAGCGAGAATACTGCCGAACATCAAAGAAGGTGTACGCAAAATATCCATTAATTCAGGAAACTTCGGGTTGTCATACACACGATAATTTGTGGATAAAAAAGCTTTGTCCACGAGTTTATCCCTGAGCTTGTTCAGCTCGGCTTCCATTAAAAAATCTTCCTGTCCGTGATAAAAATAGAGCATGATTATATTGTAACACGCATATAACAGTCGGTTCGAGTAATAAATTTTTCATATAGTCAACTGAGCGCAAGTACGAAAAAAATCGTTCTCAGACAATTAAAATTTTTTCATAATATAAATTTTTTCGTTAACACCTGTTTGTATTTCCTTTTTGTAGTTTGAAAATACCCATTGGCAGACTTCTTTACCGTAAGTTTTGCAGTAAGAAGACCCGTCATTGGAGTCAAAAATCGTAATATAGTCGGGTTTGTAAAATTTATACGCATTAATTATACGCCCGGAACCATACGCACCGGCAATGGCTTCATCATAATGACTGTAGAAGGGGATTGAGTTTCTGTCCGTCAAAAAATTCAACAGCGGTGAATTTCCGAGGGTTACAACCTTTTGATTCGGATTTGTATTTTCAGTGATATATTTTACAGCAGGTGCCAAAAGCTGTTGTTCTTTATTTGTCAATGCTATTGCCCCGTACGGGGTTTTTATAATTCTGTCTTTTAAAACAAGTGCAACAAGGTTCAGCCTAAAGGCACAAAAGCTCAAGAAAATCAAAAGCGCACAAAAAGTCTTTTCAAATACGAGAGAAGCTTTTACGTCTTTAAAATATAAATTTTTTAAAATAACAAATAACGAGATAACAAGCAGTGCAATAAAATATCTTCCGTAAAAATTGGTTGCAATGTACCAGAAGGATTTTAAGCTTATAATAAGCGACGCTCCCGCTAAAAAATAAACATCTTTGTTATCTTGTATTGTTTTTATTTTCAACAAAGCCAAAATTAAAACAGCGTAAGTTATAAACCCGAAAAAGCAATAAGCATAGTATTCCGTAAGCGGAAAATAAAAGAACACCCCTGCCGTAAGCAAACACCACAAAAAACGTCTTGTAATTTTAACTGTTAATAAGTCTTTTTCATACAGTTTGTATATTACACCGGATAATATTAGCGCAGCCGCAAAGGTTCTGACAGAAGATATTATGGAATCTTTGTTTAAATAACAGGTTATGGCATAAACTTTTTTTAAATACGGCTGGTGCACAAATTCTTTTAAAATTGCAAGATAATTTGATATGTCCTGAAAATCCAGCCCCTGAGAAAATAAAACAATTACGCAAAGCAGCGGAACGGTAAAAAAAGCAGCACAGCAGTAAAAAAATGTTTTTATATCACATTTTTTAATTAAGAAAAATGCAAACAAAAACAATCCGTATAAACAGAATTCGTATTTACAAGCACCACTCAAGCCGCCAAATAAAAATGCAGCGTATAAAAAAAATTTTTTATCAGTTTTTAAAAAGTGAAGATATGCGAGTATAGAAACAATACAGGCAGAAAGCCCATAAACAATTGCGTAAGAATACGGCGTTAAAAAATTCATTAACCCTGCATAAAAACAGCAGTAATACATAACAAACGCCGTTATAATCGCAGAAACAGTATTGCTTAAGAACTTTTTGCTTATAAAATAAATACCGCCGAGAATAATTACACAGTTTACCGCCCCCAGAGCATAAAAGGTGCTTATGTTAACAGGGGCAAACTTTAATACCAGACCGTTGAACAGATACGAAAAAGGACATACAAAGGTGTTAAAAATATCCCTGTACAAAACAGCACCCTGAGAAATCATTTTTGAAAAAAATATTTCACGACCGAAATCAGTATTTATGTTAATCATTTTATTGTTAAAAAGAAAAAGATTTACCAAAAACAAAAAAACAATTATAAGCAAAAGTCGGTATTCTTTTAAATTTTCCCATTTCATATAACCGGTTATTCCTCGGATAATTAAAATAAACTTTGCTGACCTGTTGTATAGCCGGAGGGTATTTTGTATCCCAGCAGCCGGTATCCTTCAGGCGAAACCCTGCGCCCACGTGGTGTTCTTTGAATAAAGCCTTCCTGCAAAAGATACGGTTCATAAACATCCTCGATGGTTCGGGAATCTTCCCCCAGTGCAGCAGCAATCGTTTCCAGCCCGACTGGTCCGCCGTCATATTTTTCTATAATGAGTTTCATCATCTCACGGTCGGTGGAATCCAGTCCGCTTTCGTCAATATGCAGATTATCCAGTGCATCTTTTGCGACCTGTTTATTTATTTGCCCGTTTGCTTTCACAAGTGCATAATCCGCAGCCCTTTTAACAAGGCGGTTTGCAATTCTCGGAGTGCCTCTGGAACGACCGGCAATAGTTTTTGCGCCTTCATCATCTATATCAATATCAAGAATTTTTGCCGTTCGTGAAATAACCTGCGAAAGCTCGTCTATTGTATAGAACTGGAGCCTGTGTATTATACCGAATCTGTCACGTAAAGGACCTGAAAGAGCACCGGCTTTCGTAGTTGCACCGATTAGCGTAAACCTTGGCAACGGAACTCTTAAAGTTTTTACTGTTTGGGCTTTACCTGTTGTCATATCCAGAAAAAAGTCTTCCATCGCAGGGTACAGGATTTCTTCCGTAACTTTATTTAAACGGTGGATTTCGTCTATAAACAATATTTCACCGTTCTTTAACGACATAAGTATGCCTATTATATCTCTCGGACGCTCAAGCGCAGGAGCCGAGGTTATTTTAATCTTTGTTTTTAATTCATTGGCAATAACAGAGGCAAGGGTAGTTTTTCCAAGTCCGGGCGGACCGTAAAACAACATGTGGTCGATTTGTTTATTTCTTTTTTGAGAAGCTTCTATTGATATTTTAAGCGTACTTTTCAGAGCAGATTGTCCGATATATTCCTCAAGAGTCTGCGGACGGATATTGTTTTCAAAAGCTCTGTCGTAGCCTATTTCTTTAGACTCGAGATTTTCGCTTTTTTTATCCCTCTCTAATTTTAACGGTTTTTGGATGTTTTCATTATCTGAAAAAATTGCCACTGATTTATACCTTTAGCTCTCCCCTTATTTTGTAATATAATTATATCAGAATTTAAAATAAAAAAAATGAAAGAGTGAAATAATGTCAAAAACAGCAATCATTATACCGTCCAGATACGCCTCTACAAGGCTGCATGCCAAACCGTTAATAGAAGTTGACGGCAAACCGATAATCCAATGGGTATATGAAAAAGCTGCCGCAGCAAAACTTGCCGATATTGTTATTGTGGCAACTGACCACGAAGAAATTTACAACTGCGTAAAATCTTTCGGCGGAAATGTTGAAATGACAAATCCAAACCACAAATGCGGCTCTGACAGAATTGCAGAAGTAGCTTCACGCCACGAGGATATGGAATACATAATAAACCTTCAGGGCGATGAGCCGATGATTACACCGGACGCTATTGACGGCGTTATTTCCGCATTAAAGAATACAAAAGATGCTGATATTGCTACATTACTGAGAGTTATTACCGACAAAAACGAAGCAGAAAATCCGAATCTGGTAAAATGCGTTATTGACAACAATAATTATGCTCTTTATTTTTCACGTTCAAAAATCCCCTACGAAAGAAATGAAGGCGAAGCAGTCTTTTACGGACACATCGGTCTTTACGGCTACACAAGAGAAGCTCTGTTTAAAATGACCTCACTTAACCAAACCATGCTTGAAAAAGCAGAAAGTCTTGAACAGTTAAGAGCTTTGCAATCAGGAATGAAAATAATTACCTCAACCGTAAACATCAAGCCTATAGGCATTGATACAAAAGAAGATGTTGAAGAATTTAAAAAATCCTTAATTGCCGCTAAAAACTAAACAGTTCGACTATTCTGCGGAACTTATTGCCACGACTGCTGATTTCTGTCAACGCCGCAGTAATTTTTAATTCCTTAATGCAATCTGCAGGTATAACGTTTATTTACCTGTTAATGCCGGTAAATCAAGCTTTCAAATCCTTGTCCTGTGCTTTTTTAGTACCGGCTTCATATCCGCAGATTAAGAAAATTGCAGGCAACGCTTTAGAAACAAAACTCTTGACCTTATCGCCCAAATCCGTCATAGCCATAACAGTCAATATATCATCAATGTGTATGCCAAAATCTTTAGGTCCTACTTTTCTGTCGTCATTTTCTTTATAAATAACTTCATTAACCTTTGATGCCACGTAATTTCCGCCGGTAACACCGCAGCCTACACCGACAATAGCGGCAAGTCCGCCGTAGATGCAATTTTTAACCATTGAAAGCTTACGTTTTTCAATAAGAGAAGTCCCCATTCCTACAATGCTTATAGGCGTAACTATATTACCTAAGAACTGATGCATTGCTTCTTTAAGTTTTGGCTTGCGGTTTTCTTTTTTATCGGTAATCAAACCGCCCGCAAGACCGCCGGCAAGTGCCGATGTAGCAAGTCCGATTGCTCTTGCTACGCTGTTAAAATTGATTTTAAACATATCCGCAATTTTAAAATTGCCTTTACGTGTAGATTTTGCAACGGCAAAAAGATACAACAGCGTCGTCAATGCACTCCCGCCCAGCGATGCTCTTTTTACTTTTCCGTCGTGATTATTTTTTACAAGATCTTTAAACGGATTGTCCTCAATTTCTAAAGCACCTGCTGTTTTTACTTTATGTGACGGGTTATTAATGTTTATTGATGTTGATGATGATATTACTGTTAATCGAGGCATGGTTTTTAACTCACTTCTTTCAGGATTAAAACTCCTGAAAATTTATTTTTGTCAGGCAAGTGATAAATATTAAATTAACTTATGCATTATCCCGACAATATTATAATATTACAAAAATAATAAATTACCTCATTGATTTTATAAAAACTTTTGCATCTGCAGCCGAAAAGCTTTTTCTCCGCCGCATGACGGATGGCGGACATACTCAGAGTCATTACACAAATTGTATTTTAAAAGAGTATTTTGTGCGGTTTTTCCTACGGAAATAATTTTACAGCCGCTAAAAATATCCAGAAAATACTTTAAAACATCGAGTCCTGACTCAATTTCTTTTGCTTTTGGCTTTCTGGGCGAAAAATTATTTTTATGTGTCTGCAAAACAAAAGTGTTCCACAAAACAAATTCTTTTTCTCGTTTTTGTATGACATCCCATACAATAGAGGCTGTTTTTTCTTTAATATCACCATATAGCGAGGTTGTTTTGCAGCTTTTGAATATATCAGGGAACTTGCGCATAACATCTTCTGAAGTCATTGCTATGCCGCTGTATCTGCAGCCGTAACTAGGAGATTCTGCAAGCATTATGTATTTTGCGGTTTTATGTTCGTGTAAATATTTTTTAAGATTAGCTCTGCGTACAGACGGAGCATCATACGCAGGATTATCCGTTCCATCAGAATCACTCCAGGGATTAAAAACAAAATCACCCGCTTTTATACAGGTAAGTTTGTCAATTAATGTATCAATTTTTTTCTCAAAATCGTTCAAAAAATTTCCTCTGCTGTATTATAAATAATATAAAAAAGTCCGGAACCTAAAAATAATGATAACAATAACACCCCGAATAAATCAATATAACAATCATATAAATACATCACCGTCAAAAAATAAAAATTTCAAAGGCTATACAACAGTTTTTAGCAAGGAACTCGATAAAGTAATAAAAAATGGCGGCTGTTCTTTTCAGCAGGAAAAAAAACTCGTTGCGCTTTTGAAGGATTTTTTACAAAACAAATTAACGCACAAAAGATTAATTGGGGAAGGTCACTACGGAAAAGTCTATAAACTTGACACTAAATATGTTGTAAAAGTTCTCGATAAAGAAACTATTTTTGCAGACAATTTAAGCAGTCTGTCAAAAAACAAATTCAAAAATCTTAAAACCTACTACGGTGAACCTGTTGCAGAATTTTATGATGCTTTTATATTGAAAAACATGTCGGGTCGAAGTCATCAAATACCCGTTGGAGTGCCTAAAAAATTTACTAAATTTTATTCGGAAGAAGATTGTGAAAACTACTATAAAAAAGTATATCTGCCAATATTTTCTTCTGTTGAACAAAAAAGCTACAACGCAATAGCAAAAGACTGTTTGGAGCTTAACAAAATGAACGACGGCGATTATTATTACAATTTTGATTATTGTAACCCGAATAATTTTGTATTAACCGGTAAAACATTAAGAATTACAGACAGCATCTATAAAACGGCGTTGCATAATCCTAATACAACAATTGACCTGCTGGAGGTTTTTCTGGACAAAATGTCACGATACAAACTCGCCCCAAATCCGGATAAGGAAACACTGCCTTATATTCATAAAATTTTTAAAAAAATTGTCACAGCGGCAAATAGCTGCAATTTGCCGTTAGGAGATGAAATTTCAGGCTGCATCAGTGAATGGAGAGTTATAACACAAAGAATATGCGGTTTAAAAACCCCTCATCAGGAAATACTTAAAACGCTGCATGGTTTTCAAAAAGAAATACCTGACACCACAAAACGTGTAACGGCAACAAAACAATATCTTGATAAAATAATAAAAGAAAGTACAGAAAAATAAAATGACAATAACCAAAGTTAATAATATAAATCCCATAAAAACATCTCATATATCAACAGCATTAAAAACTTCTGCCGCACTGTTAGGAACAATTGCTCTAGCCGGAAGTGCTGTTTGCGCTGCAGGTATGCGCAAGTTTGAAAACAAAGCCTACAAAGCGAATTTTTTAAAGTTTGAACTTATACCGGCATTGCAAAACAAATGCAAGGTATTAAATATGAAAACAAAAAACAACCGGGATTTTAAATTACTTGATATAAATCCTGACAACCATAATCGTTACATTATTTTTTGCAACGGAATGTTTACGCAGCAGGACGCTAAAAATCAAAAGCTGCTTTCCATACTTACTAAAACAGATTACGGTATAGCCGGTTTTGAATATCCAGGACGAGGAGAAAGCCTTGATAAATTTTCTCAAAAAGATGCGCAGCAAAGTCTGGAAACTGTGTATCAATATTTGATTAACAAAGGCATAAAAAAAGAAAATATCGGACTGGTTGCACATTCCATGGGGTGTGCTGTTGCAGGAGAATTTGCCTCTAAAAACAATGTAAAATTCCTCGTTCTTTTAAGCCCTTTCAACAAAGCAAAAGATATGGTCAAACATTTTGTATCACGTTCTGAAAATTTTCCGAAGCTGTTAAAAACGACCTTCAAAAAAGTTCCTTCGTTTTTGATTCCTTTAAAAAACAAATTTGACAACGAAAAATATCTCAAAAAGGTTAATTGTCCGATGCTGATAATAGCTTCAAAAGATGACCAAACAGTACCTGTCAAACTTTCCCAAAAGTTAAAGAACAAACTTTCAGATAAAAAGATTGAGTACAAAGAATTTTTAAACGGCGGTCACGATATCAATTTTGCAAAACTTAAAGTGGCTATGACTTTTATTGGCAACCATCAATAAAGTAATAGTAAAAAAATAATTATTGTGCCTTTTTGTCTGCACTTTTTGCTCTGTGGTAATTAATTGCTTTGTTAACAAAAGCACCGATACCGAGACCTGCAACTGTCCAAATACCTACGGCAGTTGCAAGACTTACAGGTAATGTAACTTTTTTAGTTAGTTTAAGAGCGGTTTCTTTGGGTACAATTTGTTTTAATCGTATGTATTCTTTTGCCAATCCTCTTTTAATATTCATTGAAACTTTAGGCTTAACACTGTTGTAAACTGCAAATGTTCCAACTCCTAAGCCTGCTGCCGCACCTGTTATTGTGCCGGCATGAGATTTTTTGTATTCATTCCCTTTTTTAGTTTTTACTGTTTTTCCAAAAGATGCTGATTGAATCGCCATAAGAAATCCCTTTTATTACTGCATTTTATTTTAAATTTGTAATAAAATTTTTTTGTTATTTTGCGGATAGATTTTTTACAATTCTTATATATTTCATATAGTCAACTGACTCCGGCTACTTGTTGAACCCGTGCAAGTCCGTTATTCAACAATAACTCAGGCACAGCCAACAAGTGCCTGGAGTCTGCCTCTCAGACAATTAAACCGGCTTGTCCGGAAGGTATTTTACAAAATAAGAAAGCATTAAAGGAACAAACGAAATCACAACGAGTGTCGGAACTATACCGAAATGCTGCGCCCCGAGTCCGATAAGCGGCAGAGAAACGCCGACGACTCCCCAGCCGAATCCGCCTATAAAACCTGATATCATACTTTTATACTGCGGCATTGTTTTTTGTGCCATAACCATATTGATTGAAACCGACAGCATAGTCACAAAACCTGTTAATATAAACAAAACAAACGACAATACCGGCGACAAATGCATCAACAATACAAAAATCATTGTCAATATAAACGGAACGCCCATTGATATATAGAAAACTTTTTTATATCCTATAATTTTTTCAAATTTTGTACTCAAATAAGTACCGAGTGCACCTACCGTCAAAAATAAAAATACGGCAATCCCTATTTGTAATGGGTTATACCCCATATCCTTCCAATAAAACGGCAGTAATATGCTAAAACTTGCCACTACAAGAGATTTTAATACGGAAATCATAATTAAAACTCTTACTGTTTCATTTTTGAAAATTTCTTTAATCGTAGTGACAAATGAGTCCTGATTTTTTTCAAAATTGATAACATTTATTTTAGGAACACAAACAAATACCATCAGAGCAAATATCACCCCCCATACAGAGGCAAAAGCCAGTTTTTCAAGTCCGAAAAATTGAGTTATCGAAGATGATATAACAGGTCCTAATGAGTTGCCGATAGCCCCTGCCGCTATAAAAAGGCTCATGTTTTTAGCCAGATTTTTTCCGCTGTACCTTACAACAAACCCTGTTGCCTGCGGATGATAAAAACTCGTGCCTATTCCGCCTATTATCAAGCACAAAACAAGCTGCAGGTAGCTGTGAACAAGTCCCGTTAAAGACAGAAAAAACGAACACATTAAAGTACCCCAGAAAATAAAAAATCTTTTGTGCAATTTATCGGCAAAAAAACCGAAAACAGGCTGAATAAGCGACGAAAACAAATGAGATATACTATAGGCGCAAGCCGCCACAGCCAGAGTAATTCCGAGTTTTGCGGCAATAAAAGGCAAAATCGGATTAATAAAACCTGCATAGCTGTCTACCATACCATGTCCTAATGTAAGCCATATTACGGCTTTTTTATTTTCCTGTGTATTATTGTTTTCGTCCATTGTAAAATCCTATGGCTGTTATATTAATGTTTGTAATGTCTTATGCCTGTTGTAATCATTGTTATCTCATATTTGTCGGCACAGGCAATAACTTCTTTGTCTTTGTCGGCACCGCCTGTTTGAATAATACCTGAGATTCTGCATTGTGCCGCAGCTTGAATACTGTCTATTGACGGTATAAAACCATCACAGGCAATAACGGCTTTTTTAGCACCGTCGCACGCTCTGTTAAGCGCAGTTTCCACTGCATCAATACGGCTTGTTTGTCCGCCGACGATTGAAAGAGTTTTGAAATCTTTTGCAATCACAACAGCATTTGTTTTAACATGTTTGGCTATTTTCCAGGCAAAAACCATATCTTCAATCATCTCGGTATCAGGTTTTGTTTTTGTTGCCACTTTAAATGTGTCTTTATCAAGCTCTTTATTATCGGTTTCCTGAACAAGTGTACCGAACGGTGTTATATGAATTTCCTGCTCTTGCATGGTTCTTATTTCTTTAAGCGTAGTATTCAGTTTAATTATTCTTAAACCCTTATTCTTTTTAAGGATTTCTTCTGCACCGTCTTCAAAATCAGGAGCAATAACTGCATCAAGGCATACTGATGAGGCATGTTTTGCTATTTCTTTATCAACAGTTTTTGAAAAAGCAATAACAGCACCTAATGTACTAATAGGATCAGTATCAAAAGCTTTTAAATATGCCTCATTAAGAGTTTTACCCAGAGCAACACCGCAGGGCGTATTATGTTTTACAATAATTGCAGCATTTACATCAAAAAATTCAGCAGCTATTTTTACTGCACAGTTTATATCAAGCAGATTATTGTAAGAAAGCTCAACGCCGCTTAAGTTTTCCATCTCGGCAGAACCTTCCGTTTTATAAAAAAAGGCTTTCTGGTGAGGATTTTCCCCGTATTTTAAGGCTAACGGTTCTGCATCAAAAAATTTTTCATAGTTATCATTCATTTTATATCCCTTTACAACAATTTATTTACTAATCAGTTTATGCATTCTTTCTTTATAAAATTCTTCATATCTGTCTTCAAGTATTGCTTTTCTTGCTTCTTTAACAAGGTCAATAAGGAATTGTATGTTATGAATACTCAAAAGAATTGCTGCTGTAGCTTCACCGACACGGAAAAGATGCCTGATATATGCTTTTGTGTGATTTCTGCAGGCAAAACAGCCGCAATTTGTATCAAGCGGAGAAGAATCTCTTTCAAACTCTTTGTTCTTAATAATCTTCCTGCCTTCTGAGGTAAAGAAAGAACCGTGACGGGCATTTCTTGTCGGAAGAACACAGTCAAACATATCAACGCCTCTGAGTATGCCGTCTAACAAATCCTCAGGAGTGCCGACCCCCATAAGATATCTTGGCTTATGTTTCGGCAGCAGCGGTGCTGTCAATTCAACAAAATGATTTTTCACGTCAGCAGGCTCGCCTACGCTAACCCCGCCTATTGCATACCCGACAGCATCAAAAGTCGATATAACTCTTGCGCTTTCTTTTCTTAAATCATCATAAAATGCCCCTTGAACAATAGGAAAAAGTGCCTGATCCTCTCTTGTGTGCGCTTTAAAACAACGTTCCAGCCAGCGGTGTGTGCGTTCCATAGCCAGCTTTGCTTCTTCATAGGTACACGGATAAGGAGCACATTCATCAAACGCCATAGCAATATCCGCACCTATATCCTGTTGAATTTCCATAGAAATTTCAGGATTTATAAAATACTCCGTGCCGGTTTTAGTGTCTTTAAATTTTACCCCGTCTTCCGTAATGTTTCTTAAATCAGCAAGACTGAACACCTGAAAACCGCCCGAATCAGTAAGTATAGGCTTGTCCCAGTTCATCCATTTGTGCAACCCGCCGAATTCCTTAATAAGTTTATTTCCGGGACGCAAAGACAGATGATACGAATTGCCTAAAATAATTTGAGCACCTGTGTCTTTAAGATGGTCATTTGTCATCATTTTGACGGCGGAATTTGTTCCCACAGGCATAAATATAGGTGTTTCTATATCCCCGTGAGGTGTATGCAAAAGACCGGCACGTGCTCCGGTCTTTTTATCTTCATTCAATAATTCATAGCTAAAAAAGTCGCTTTTCATTATTTCATATCTTCCCAGACGTAATCCATCATAGATTTCCAATCTCTGCAGAGTTCTTCGGGCTTAAAGTAGATATTTATCTCTCTTTCTGCACTTTCGCAGGAATCGGAGCCGTGTATTGTGTTGCATTCTTTTGTCTGAGCAAAATCAGCTCTGATAGTACCAACCTGAGCATCGTTAGGTACTGTAGAGCCCATCATGTGACGCATACCTTCGATAACATTTTTGCCTTCAACAACCATGGCAACTATAGGACCTGAGGTAATATAGTTAATTAAATCCTGATAAAAGGGTTTGCCTTTGTGTTCTGCATAATGTTGTTCTGCAATTTCAAGCGTAGGTTGAAGCATTTTTAAACCGACAATTTTATAACCTTTGTGTTCGATTCTTCTTATAATGCTGCCGATTAATCCTCTTTTTACGCCATCCGGTTTGATTGCAACAAATGTTCTGTCCATTAATGTCCTCCAGTATTCTAAAAACTCTTTAAATATTGTTTTTATTAGTCTTTGGTGATTAGTTTTTTAGTGCACTCAAGTCTATTGAAGCATAAAAAACCTTTTTAATCAAACGTTAAGTTTACATAACCGGTACATATACACTCTTTTTTATCTGGAGAAAAATAAATGTTACAAATATATTAAACATATCAAAAATATTTAGTATTTTACCTGTTCTTTAAGTACAATAAATACAATAGATTAAAAAGGAATTGTTATGGATAGATTTGTTGGTATTATAGGTATTGTAGTTATTTTGGCAATTGCTTACGGACTTTCTAACAACAGAAAAGCAATTTCACTAAAAACAATAATCCCCGGATTTATCCTGCAGGTGCTTCTGGCTGTTTTTGTTTTAAAA
>CALUSA010000028.1 GCA_944323275.1 Candidatus Gastranaerophilales bacterium | reverse complement strand
GTAACAAAGACCTTGCAGCGATTGTCGAGCAAATCTCTTAAGACCTGCACCTGCGGTAAAATCAGTCTGCCTTTGGGTGCTTCTTTATCAACAGGGATAACCAGAACAACAGTATCACCGTGTTTTACAATATCACCCGTAATAGAAGGCGGAGTAATAAAATCATCAGGGCATACACTTACTAACTGTTCTTTGAGTTTGTAAACAATCTCTCGACCCTGTTTTAAACTGGTTTTTAAAGGTGATTGAGCATATTTTTGTATTTCTTGAAGCTTATCCTGTCTGATATCCTGTACATCCAGTTTATTAATTACCGCAAGAACAGGAATTTTCCGTTCTTCAAACTCTTTATAAAGGGCTTTTTCATACTCATCCCAACCGTTGTAGTCACAGATTATTACAGCTATATCTGTTCTGTCAAAGATTTTTTTTGTCTTTTCAATCCTCTGTCCGCCTAAATCACCAATATCGTCAACTCCGGCTGTATCAATAAATACTACGGGACCAAGCGGTAAAAATTCCATTGTTTTTTCAACAGGATCTGTAGTTGTCCCGGCTGTAGGCGATACTATTGATATATCCTGATTAACAAGACTGTTTAGCAGCGACGATTTGCCTGCATTTCTTTTGCCGAATATACCGATATGTAATCTGTTAGCTTTGGGTGTGGTTTGCATCTGCTGCCTCAAATTGAGTATCTGTTATTTCTTCTTCAATTTCTTCTTTAATATCCTGAATTTTTGTATTGGTAAAAAGAAAATATATCATAGAAATTACCGTGATAATAAGCATTATTGTTATCTGATGGATAAATGCTACGCCAAGTGCATTTGATTTATCTATATGATATATTCCGAGAGCGAGAATATATGCATACTGATAAGGTCCCACAAACACTGACGACGACGGAATTATAGTAGACAACGCAATAAAGCTTATTATAAAGAAACCTATTGAAAATCCGTAATGCTGCCCGAAGCCGAGAATAAGGACGTAGGTAATACAGCATTCTATACACCATGCCAGACAGCTCGTTGCAAAAGCAATCAAGAAACATTTAGGTTTGTTTAAAGCCTGAAACCCTTCCATAAAACGGTTGATTACGCCTGAAATTTTTGCAAATAGAGGTTTAAATTTGGAAAGAGCGTTTATTTTCCCGAGTTTGTCAAAAAGCCAGTCTGTTTTATTAAACTTAAATATAAGAAAAAACATCACAAGACTTCCCACAAACAAAGCCGAAGCAATATAGGTTATATTTAATACCCACGGATGTTTAAAGTATGTTAAAACAGCGAAAGCAAGTATAAGCAATACGGATACACCGTCAATAATTCTTTCGAGTATTATTGAGCCGAGTATTTTCATTTTGCTTTCTTCAAGCTTTTTGCCTATATGAAAGGCTCTCCATATATCTCCGGCACGTGCCGGCAAATAGCTGTTTAGTGTATTACCGGTTGTAAAAGCAAAAAACGCTTCTTTTACGGTTAGTTTTTTGTTATCACACAGCAGATATTTCCATCTTATCCCTCTAAGGTATAAACTCACTATGTATAAAGGAACAAATATAATTAAAACCTTGTAATCAAAGACTTTAAAAGTTGCTATAAGCTGTTTGAAATCGAGATTCCAGCATATTAAAACCAAAAAAATCAGAGTAATAACAAGACCTATAATTTTTTCTTTGTGCTGTATAATTTTGTTCAAGTTAATCCACCTTTACAAGTACTTTTACGGATGATTTTTCTGTATTACGTTCAAAAGCTTTTATAGAATCATCTATATTATAAATGTCGGTTATAAGCGGTTTTACATCTATTCTTTTGCTTTCCAAAAGCCTTAAAGCCGGTGCAAACTGCCCGCATCTTGAGCCGACAATAGTAATTTCGTCAACAACAACAGGTGCAAGATTAAATTCTTTTGACGCTGCAATAGTACTTTTTAAAATAAGCATGCCTCTGGGTTTTGTGAGGGCAAGAGAAGTTTCAAATCCTGATATAGAGCCTGTAGCTTCCACAACAAAATCGTAAGCTTTTTCTATTTTTAAATCATTAAGCAGTTTAGTTTTTACACCCTGTGCTTTTGCAATATCAAGTTTTTCTTCGTGTTTGCCTACAAGTGTAATATCCAGTCCCGCAGCATTTAGCGCAAGAGCTATTATCAGCCCCAGTTTTCCGTCACCGAGAACAATTACTTTTTTATACGGCGGAATATGTACCTGTTCAAGAATTTCTAAAGCTGCAGCCAAAGGTTCAACAAACACTGCTTCTTCATTAGCTACATTTGCCGGAATTTCAAGAAGATTTTTAACAGGAAGGCAAACATACTGCGCAAAACAGCCTTCTCTTTTCCAGATACCTAAAGTTGAACGGTTAAAACAATGTCTTTCAAGCCCCTGTTTGCACCAATCGCATTTTCCGCAGCCGCAGTTGATTTCGCCTACAACACGTTTGTTCAAAAGCGTTTTATCATCATCGTTTATTTCTTCTACAACACCGGTAAACTCGTGACCGAGAATACCCTTATACCCCATATAGCCTTTGGTTATTTCATAATCTGTATTGCAAATACCTATTGTATTTACTTTTATAAGTGCCTCACCTTTTTCGGGTGTTGGTTTAGGATAATTTGTTTCCAATTTTAAACCGTTATCAAAAACAACTGCTTTCATTTTTACTCCCCGTGAACTATTCATTTTTTACTTTTAATTATATGCTAATGTAAAATTTTTGTCCAAAAACAGCAAAAAAATTTATTTATGTGATTTATTGCAACTATGGACACGAACGGGATAAAAACATACTCGGGCTTTAATATAAACGGCAGGGATATGAGCTATACCGCCATGCAAAAACGAGCTCAAAGAAAAGACTTTGCCCAAAAAGAGAATGAAATATATTCCAAAAAATTTGAGGCGTTTAAAAAAAATTCACAGGATTTAAAAAACCAATCATATATTGCGTTTTCAATAGCGGGAGTCGCCGTTTTATGCCAGATTCTGTTTAAACATTTTAACAGAATTAAGTTTGAAGATATAAAATCAATCGAGGCACTTGCCCGTAAAATGGTGGAAAAATTCAAGCTTAACGAAAAAGGTTTCAGAGCCGTAATTACCGACAAAAACCAAACCATCTGTAAAGATATTTACGGAAAGACTATTAAAATTCCTGATAAAAAAACACAGAGCAGTGCATTTTATATACTTCCTGCAAATATAGCAATAGCACGGAAGGATTCTCCGCTTGCACTGTTTCATGAAATCGGACACGCCGTGACCGGCTGTAAAAAATACGGTTATAACTGGCATAAATTCGTCCATTACTTCCCTTATCTGTCCTTGTTGCCGGCTGCGACGTGCCTTATTAATACAACGGATAAGGACAAGAAATTACCTGATAAACAAAAAATTTATAATGCGCTAAACTTTATAAAAGATAATTCTTACCTTACTTCTCTGGCAACATTTTTGCCGATGCTGGCAGAAGAATTTAATGCTTCAAGACTCGCTGTTACTTTTTTAAGCAAAAATGCACCTGAACTTGCATTAAAAAGTTTGCAGCTTCTTGTACCTGCATTTGGCACATATCTTTTAACAGCACTGGCTTTTTCCAATCTGGTCAAACTTCTAAATACAAAATCCGATAATATTTATTTGCAAAAGTCCTTATATAAGCAATCTAAGGACTACGAAAAAACGTTAAAATTCGATAATAGTATTTCTCCGCAAATTGCAATAATAGACGAATACAAAACAAAAGTTGTAAAAATAGACCGTGATGACAAACCTGATATGCTTCACGGTGAAGCTGTCGAAACTTTTATAAAAGCAGGTTTACCAGGGGCAAAAATAACAAGATTTGATACAAACCTCGATGAGGCAAGCGTTAAAAAGGCTCTTGAAGAAATAATAAACAGCAGTGTAAAATACGATGCAATAAACATTTCAAAATCCTCTGATATAAAAATAAGCGATTTATCCTCGCTTATAGGTTATAAAATTACGGCAAAAAGCCTTAAACAAGACAAAGATATTATAAAAGAAAGATTTTTTGCTTCTCCCTACAAAGAAGCGCAGGAAATAAAAGGGATTGTAAAAGATATGGAACTGCTTGCTTCAAAAGGTGTAAAAATATATGTTTCTGCAGGAAACAAAGGCAAAGATTATTTGAATCTATATACACTTGCTGACAGAGTTAACGTAATCGGTGCTTCTAATAAATACGGTGTTGTTAAAGCAGGCTTTAGCTGTGACAATGCTCTTGTTACCAGATGGAGTAAGGGTGTGTTTGACATAAAAAAAGTAAAGGATACAAACGGACATGCCGGCTTTGATATCAATGAAGACTTAATACCTGATATTGCAGCTAAAGACACAACCTCTAAATTTAAAATACCTCAGCGGCATATTTACGGTACGTCCTTTGCCGCACCGAACGCACTTGTATATGATTTAAAAAAAGTAATTGAAGATTAATGTTAATCTTTAATTTTCATAAATTCAGATATTTTTTGATACGGTGATATCAGGTGTTGTTTGTTTATAATTTCTTTTTGTTTGTCTTTTTGCACGGAGTGTCTTAAGTATCTGTTTAAAAAATGAGGAACTGTGAACCCTAAAACCGCCATATTGGTAATTAAAGACACCCAGTACAAGGCAGCACCGATATTGCGTGTGCGTTTTATAATTTCAGGCGAAACATTTTTAAGGCTGTTTATTTTTTTGAAACGTCTTGTCGGAAGAAGAAAGCTTTTAAAAAAACCGACTTTTTGACCTTTGTATTTGTCGGTGTTCATAATCTTTGTGCCTAAAAACGCATCTGACAATCTACCTAATATGTTGTTTATCAAAAAATCTCCGCCGAAAAACATGACAAAAGTAGCACCTTCCCTTGCTGTTCTGTCCCTTAACTCATATTTGTCACGTGAGGAGGGAAGCTTTGCCAAAAAACCCGTAAACGCCCATTTCATTGCATTTACGGTTTTAGACATACTTACGCCCGAGGTGTAATTAAAATTCTGAGCGTTATTCTTAATTATGTTAGCTGTTTTGGCACTTAATCCTTTTGTCACCAGCCGTGAAAGAATTATCCCGGGAATAAAAGCAAAAGCCAGAGTGCCTGCAAGCCTTTTAAGTTTACTTTTTTGATGTTCTTTTTTAGAAATCTTCTTTTCCTCAAGCATTTTAAAAGTTGCTGAAAATCCTTTTCTGCCTGTTTTATATTCGGTTATTCCGGTTGCAATCCACGGAATACTGCCCATCAAAAGCCCTGTTGACATAAAATCCGAGCGCAATATTTGTTCGTGAGCTTTTAAGAGTTTTGTTTTGAGTTCTTCTTCTCTGCCTTTAAATCTCGTTAAAATGTTTTCAAAATCAGCTTCCGCCTTCAATTGCGCAGCAGATTCTCTGATTCCGTCAACCATTGTTTTTGTGTCTTTAGTAAGGAATTCTTTTGACACTTGAATAATTTTCTTTTCGTTATTTTCAAAGTGTTTAACTATGCCGTTTTTTGCAAGGAAAAATTTGTTATAACGTGGCAAAAGAAACAGAGGCATAATAAAAGCAAACGTAACACTAAGCGTTGACATACCGATTCTTTCAAGGGCTTCTTCTTTAGTGTTGGACATTATCGCATTTGGAATTGCGCATCCGCCAATATTGGTAAGCCCCCTGTTTAAAAGTGTATGCGCCTGAATAAACGCCGTAGCATCATAAAAACCACCTTTAAAGTTAACATTTGTGTTTTGTCTTGTGTTTATATAGAGCAAATCAAGTTTTTTGTCCAGATTTTTGTATTGCAGCGGTGTCATATCCGGTTTGTAAAACTGTTTTTCAAACTCAATACCTTTAGGGAAAACTCTTTTCTTTAAAATATCGTATGCAATTTTTGTGTCGTCCGTATTTAACACTGATTTTTCAAGCGGGCATTTTATTTTAGAGTTTTTATCAAGTACGCTGTCAACAATTTCTCCGGCATTGCAGCGTATGCCATGTTTGTTAAAAAACTCGTTTGCGGATTTTGTCATTACCGGCGTTACAATGTTTTTTGCGTTTCCGTAAGCAAAAAGCATTGCAGATGCCTTGCTTATCCTTCGGTCGACTATAAAACAGTTTTCAAAACTGTTGTTAAAGTCCTCAAGCGCAAGAAAAACTGGTTTGAGATTTCTCTGGTCGTAATACTTGATTTTTCCGTCTTTGTAAATTGCAAGCGTGTGTTTATCAAGGTTTTTAAGCATATCACCAATCACGTTTTGTGCAGGCAAAACGCCGCTGCAGTTTTTTTGCTTCTGCTGATAATATGGCTGAGTGTTTATGTTTAGCGGGGCTACAGGCATACTGCCCCCGTTTGAATAATTTTAGTGACCGGCATGATTTTTTAATTAACGACTTGTGTTTTATAATCTTATTAGACTTATTGTATTAAATGATAGTAACTCTCAGTCAATACTTTTTATAAAACATTTGACTTAAAGCAGCTATCAGATGATAGCATTATTAATAATAGTATAGGGAACAAAATCAGAGGTAAATATGAACAGACGAGAGTTTATAAAAAATTCGCTGCTTGCCGCAAGCGGAGCAGTATTACTCAGCGGATGTACTTTTAAAACAAGCAGCAATACACCTGTTTCTAAGGTAAGCACGGTAAAATTTAAAAATCTTAATGTGTCGCTTCTTGGTTTTGGTGCAATGAGGCTGCCGACTAAAAACGGTGTAATTGACGACTCTCTCAACAAAAAAATGGTTCAGCGTGCAATAGATTGCGGAATTAACTATTTTGACACAGCTTATATGTATATGGGCGGAAAAAGCGAAAAAGCAATGGGGGATGCGCTAAAAAAATACGAAAGGGCATCTTTTAACCTTACGACAAAAATGCCTGTTATGATGCTCACAAAAGAAGACGATGTTGAAAGAATCTTTAACGAACAGTTAGAAAGATGCCAGACAGAGTACTTTGATTTTTACCTTGTACACTGTCTTAACAAGCACAACTGGGAAAATACAAAAAAATACAACGTCATCCCATTCCTTGAAAAAATGAAAAAAGAAGGCAAAATAAAACACCTCGGTTTTTCTCATCATGATACGCCTGAGCTTTTGCAGGAGATTATTGACTATTACGATAAATGGGAATTTGTGCAGCTGCAGATTAACAAACTGGATTGGAAAACTACCAGAGGAGAAGAACAATACAATATTGCAAGAAAAGCCAAACTGCCGGTTGTTGTAATGGAGCCGTTAAGAGGCGGTGTGCTTGCTAACCTCAACAGTGAAGCAACAAAAATTTTAAAAGATTACACCCCTGACGCAAGTGTAGCTTCGTGGGCATTCAGATGGCTGGCAGGACTGGACGGCATTTTAACTATGCTAAGCGGAATGACTTACCCCGAACACCTTGAGGATAACATCAAAACTTTTACAAATATAAAACCGCTGTCACAAGAAGAACAGCAAGTTTATGACCGTGCAATAGCTGCACACCTGAAAACGCTGGCTATCGGATGCACCTCTTGCCGTTACTGCGAATGTCCCGTAGGCGTAAACATTGCAGGTGTATTCTCTTTGTACAATCAGTATATGACTGACGACAGAGATAACAAAAACCAGAGCTTTGTAAGCCACTATGAAGCGTTAAAAGAAGAAGAACGGGCAGATAAATGCATAAAATGCGGACTTTGTAAAACCAAATGTCCTCAGCAGCTTGATATTCCGACGCTTCTTGTTCAGGTAGACAAAGCATATAAAGAGGCTAAAGGTGTTTAATTACAATGTTTAAAACTTTCAGAGGCAATAAAAAACCGTATTTAATAAGACTCTTGTTTGCAATAATATTTTTTGCAATTGCATCAGGTGCATTTTTGTTCGATTTTAAGCCGTTGGCTTATGTAATGTCTTTTAGCTTTGTACCTGCTTTTATTAAGACGTTTGTTGATTTTTCGATAATTACGCTTTTGATTCTGATTATAAATCTTATACTGGCATTTGTCTTTGGAAGATTTTACTGTTCTGTATTTTGTCCGCTTGGGATTTTACAGGATATTATAGGTACGGCATTTTTCAGAAAAAGCGGAAAAACCCCGAATCTTTTTTACATAAGATACACCATACTTGCGTTTGCGCTTGGTGCTTTAACTGTAGGTGCAGCGGCTGTATTTCGCTATCTTGACCCGTATTCCACCTTCGGAAACCTTGTAACTGGATTTGTACATTTTAAAGAGGTATCTTTATTTACATTTGTTCCGCTTGTTGTGCTTGCGGTGTTCGTGTTGTGCAAAAACAGAATTTTTTGTACAAGCGTCTGCCCTGCCGGTACTATTCTCGGTTTATGTTCAAGATTCGGTCTTTACAAAATGTCTATATCTAAAGAACTGTGCAAAAAATGCGGACAGTGCGAAAAAGAATGTCCTACAGGTGCAATAGATTCTAAAGAACAAAGCTTAGACAACGAAAGATGTATCCGATGCATGCGCTGCGTTGCAAAGTGCCCTGGCGGCGGGATTCTTTTTGAAAAACAAAGAACCGAAATAAAATTTGAACCGTCAAGAAGAAACTTTATTACGACAGGCGTTGTTTTGGCAGTGGCAGCGGGTGTACTGGCTAAAGGCAAAGATATTGCCCATACTATTACAGAAGCCTTTAAAAAACGTCCGATTCTTCCACCGGGGGCTGTTTCTCCTGAAGAATTCGCACAAAAATGTACAAATTGCGGGCTTTGTGTTGAACACTGCAAGGGAAAAATTCTTAAAAAGCCTGATGCGGATTATGAAACAGTACATATAGACTTTTCTAAGGGTTCGGGCAAATGTGAATTTGACTGCAAAAACTGTTCTGATATCTGTCCTACAGGTGCAATCAAAAAAATGACATTAGAGGAAAAACAAAATTGCAGAATCGGACTTGTAAAATTAACACCCGATACCTGTTCAAAATGCGGTCTTTGTGCACATGTGTGTCCTAAAGGAGCACTTGAATACACAACAGGTCAGGCTCCGAAGTACAATGCCGCAAAATGCATAGGCTGCGGTGCCTGCCAAAAAATTTGCCCTACGCATTCAGTAGAAATTGTTTCCATAAACAAACAAAGTCAGCTATAATAATTTTTATAAAATAACAAGACAAAAGGAGAAGGTTATATGTCTATAGGTTTCACGGAAATATTTTTAATTCTGGTTGTCATACTGTTGTTGTTCGGTTCAAAAAGAATCCCCGAGCTTGCTAAAGCAATGGGCAGAGCAGCGTATGAATTTAAAAACGCAAAAGAAACCTTGAAAAAAGAAGCTCAAGAACTTTCCGAAAACGCACAAAAGGCTGCTGAAAACGAAGCCAAGTCACAATCTCAAGAAGAAGTTTCGTCAAAATGACGGACGAAATTGAAACAAAAGACAGTGAGCAGACTTTTATCCAGCATCTTGAAGCGTTAAGAAGTATGCTGATACACTCTATTGCTGCAGTGGCAATACTTACGCCTGCAGGTTTTTATCTTGCGCCTAAGTTCATTGATTTTTTGATAAAAAATTCTCTGCCTCAAGGGATAGCGAAGCTGCATTATTTTTCTCCTATGGAGGTTTTTATAATACAGCTTAAGGCAGGACTTGTTATCGCATTTGTGCTGGCATTTCCATACATTGTGCTGCAGGTGAGAAAATTCATACTTCCTGCACTTTACGAGAATGAAAGAAAGTTTCTCGGATGGCTGGTCGTGCTTGCTACAGGATTATTTGTTTTTGGTGCGGCATTTTGTGTATTTGTGATTATGCCTTTAATAATGAATTTTTCTGCGGCTTTTGCTACTTCACAGCTTGAAGCAACACTCGGGCTATCCTATTTTATTAACCTGTCTGCAGGTTTAATGCTGGCTTTCGGGTTAATGTTTCAGATTCCGCTTGCTGTATTGATTGGGATTAAGTTCGGGCTTGTAAGTGTGGATATGCTAAAAAAAGCCAGACCGTATATAATTGTCGGGATTCTGATTCTTGCAGCCATATTTACCCCGCCTGATGTAGTTAGCCAGCTTATGCTAGGGGTTCCCACCTGGCTTTTGTTTGAGGCGGGAGTTCTGGCTGCAGGTTTTTTAGAAAAGAAAAATTAAGCTTATCAGTTAAATTTTAAATCTCATCAATTTGTACCTTTACAAAGACGGTTTTTGCCGTTAAAATACATAAACATTCCCCGAATTGTAAAATTTGTAAACAAAAATAATTCAGGCATGGCAAATTTTGTTTATGAGGGCTTTTTAAGCATTTAAGCATATCAGGAAGGTCTTAAAGTTGAATTTCGATAAATTTAACAGTTTTAAAAAAGATATTGATATTTCTGCAAACGAACAGGAACTTTCAGAAGGAATCGGCTTTGACAACAAACAGTCGAATCCGATAATTCCAAGCGGTCTTATTTCTAAAATTAATTCCATAAACAGCAGAACAACTGCAAACAGACTGTATGCAGGATACAATAATAAAAACTGGCGGAATTTTGAGAATATTGATTATCAGGAAGTAATTAAATTTATAAATGAAGTTACACGTGGAAAAGATAATCAAAATGAAATGTTTTATTCCCTGCATAATATATTCACCAATAAATTGAATGCAGCATTTAGCGCATTTGGGTTATATCATCCTCAATCAAACTGTATAAATTTTAAAATTATAGACAAAATCGGTTCAACTTTTACCTGCCGTGTGCTCTTAACCGATGAAGAAAATCCTGTTGAAAAAGCTTTTAAAACAAAAACAATTATTTATGAACCAAGCAATAAATTTTTAAATGTTCACTACCTTACCGAATCCGCAGTAGCCATAATACCGCTTTGTGCAGTAGATGAATGTATCGGGGTTATGATGGTCGGGGACAACAACTATGACTCAACCTGTGATATATACAAATTAATGGCAAGCTACCTTGCATTGTTTATACAGAACAAAAACTTATCGGCTAAAGTTTTAATGAATACTGATACAGACGCTTTGACCGGTTTGTTCAACCACAGAAAATTCCAGGAGATACTTGTTTCGGAAATAGACAAAGCAAAAAGAACCCAGACCTGCACCTCTGTTGCCATATTTGATATAAACAACATTTCTCAGATAAACAAAGACTTTGGCGCAGCAAAAGGTGATGAAATTATTAAACTTGTTGCAGATAAAATCAAGCAGGGAATAAGAAATAACGATTCTGCGGCAAGATACGGCGGTGATGAAATAGCGATTGTTCTGCCGGAAACGGCGTCATCCGAGGCAAAATATCTGGCTGAATATTTGACTTATTCGCTCTCCTGCTGCCTTGTTGACGATGTCGGACCTATAAAAGCTTCTGTTGGTATTGCAACTTATCCTAATTCTACACAGGATTTAGAAAAATTATTAATACTTGCCGAGCAGGCTATGTACATATCAAAAAGCAAAGGTTACAGAAACGGAATGTCTACAATTGTATGCTCAGATGATTTTGACTTCTGGGATGATACTGCATTAAGTTCCTTTGCTTCGGTTATTGCAAAACGCCACGCTTCAATAGGTATAAACTTTGATGAAGAACTGGTTAACAAATTCCACAGCGAAGATATTATTAACCAGAGCCACCTTATAGAGGTTGTTACCTCACTTGCCGGAGCAATCGACGCAAAAGACGAATATACCAAAGGTCATTCATCATCTGTTTCTAGATATTCAGAAGCTCTTGCAAGGGCATTGAATCTGCCGGAAAAAGACGTAGAAAGAATTAAACTTGGTGCACTATTGCATGACATAGGCAAAATCGGTATCCCGGAAACTGTTTTGAAAAAGCCGTCCAGACTTACTGATGACGAGTGGGAAATAATGAAGCAGCATCCTGTTATCGGTGCGGAAAAAGTTCTTATGCCAAACGAATCTTTGCATGACCTTATACCGATTGTAAAATATCATCACGAGCACTGGGATGGTTCGGGTTATCCGGATAAGCTTAAAGGCGAGGAAATTCCGCTCGCAGCAAGAATTGTATCCGTTGCTGACGCATATCACGCATTAATTTCTGACAGACCTTACCGCAAAGGAATGTCAAACGAAAAAGCCTGCGAAATACTGCGTGTAGGTGCAGGTGTACAGTGGGATAAAGATCTGGTAAGAGAATTTATTAATATTTCCGAATCTTTATATACTATGATTTAGCCGTTTATTCTGTATATAAAGCCTGCTATTTGAACGCCGATTGAACCAATCACCATCAGCAATATTAAAAATACAAGGATTTTTTCAGGCAAAAGGAATTCTCTGCGTTTGCTGTTTGAATTTGAAAATGAATAATAAGGCACTTCCGTAACATCAAGACCTGCAGCTTCGGCTTTTTTGTAATCTTCTTTTGCTTTTTCATCCTCATTGTCTAAAAAGTAGAAATAACCTCTGCGGTAATATAATTCCCAAAGATTATGACCTTCAGCGATTGTATATTTTTCTATCTCTGAAGTTATAGTATTAATTTCTTGAGTATATTTTTGAGGCATCTGTAAAATCCAAATCTATAAATTAAAAGCCTAATGACCATAAAGCAGTCTTTGAGGATGAAGCCATTGCGGTTTTGTCAACCGGTGCCGTTGCCGGTGAACCTTTTACTTCAATAACATTTTTTGCTTTTTGAAGCAGATGCTGTTTTTGCATAGCCTTGTCAACATTGTAATATGATTTAAGGTAATCTAATTTATTTTGCAGCTCAACATTTTCGTCATTCAGAGCAAGAACCTGTTTTCTGTATTTATTTAAAGTCATTTCATTAGAAGTAACAAAATAATAGCTTATTGCAGAAGCAAGTATGAACAAAATCAAAAGCGCACAAAGAGATTTATTTACTCTGGCAATAGCCATCTCTTTATATGTTTTATGTGCTGCCGGAAAATAGCCGTCTATAATCGGAGAGGTCTGATTGTTGACCTGATAGTATCTGTTATAGTTACTATTGCGCTCACTTACTGATCTTGTCAATTTAGTTCTCCCATGACGTAATTTTTTTTGCTATTCTCAGTTTTGCAGATCTTGACGGTGGATTTTCTCTTAGCTCTTGTTGTGAAGCTGTTATAGGTTTTTTATTTACTAATTCAATCATCGGCGGCTTGCAGTGACAAACAGGATCATTTGGTTTGCAGCGGCATTTTGCCGAGTAATACTTAAAACACTGTTTTACCAGTCTGTCTTCAAGAGAATGAAAACTTATTACACTAATTATAGCATTAACAGATAATAATGTAAGCACATCATTTAAAGTATTTTTAATATTTTGTAATTCATTGTTTACTTCTATCCTGATAGCCTGAAAAGTGCGTGTAGCCGGATGAATTTTTTCACCGGTTTTAGGTACTGCGCTTTTGATTATTCCTGCAAGTTCAAGTGTGGTTTCAATGTTCTTATTCTGTCTGTAATTAACAATTGCATTAACAATCCTTCCGGTGAATCTTTCTTCACCGTATTCGCTGATAATACGTTTTAAATCGTCACTGCTGTAGCCGTTCACTACATCATAGGCACTAAAATCACTGTCGGCATTAAATCTCATGTCCAGCGGGGCATCCTTCATAAAGCTAAAGCCCCTTTCCTGTCGGGTAAGCTGATGATACGATGCACCAAGGTCAAAAATGATACCGCCGGTTATTTCCTTAATTCCCAAATTTTGTAAAACTTGCTTAATATTTGTATATGATTCATGTACAATTGTTAAATTTTTGTAATCTTTTAATCTTTGTTTTGAAGCATTTATTGCATCATTGTCAACGTCAAAAGCAATAAGACGCCCGTCGGGCTGAATTTTTTGCAAAATAAGCTCGCTGTGTCCGCCACCGCCCAGAGTGGCATCTACATAAATTTTTCCTGACTCGCAGTTTAAAGCATCAACTGCCTCATGAGCCATTACCGTATAATGTTGAAATTTCTGAGTATTATTTTTAGAGTCCATTATTCTATTTTATATTAAAGATTGGTAAATCTTGTAATTATTTATTAAATTTTTATCAAGATTTTTATATTGTTACTTATTTTATTAAGAATTATAATACAACAATGAAATTACTAAATGATATAACGACAAAAAAACAAAAGGATTTCATTGCATTCGGTATTGTTACAGTACTTTATTTTTTATTTGTAATATTACAGTGGGCAAAGTCAGGTACTGTCACTTATGATTGCGGAAGGGAAGCTTATTTACCGGAGCTTTTATTAAAAGGTAAAATTCTGTATAAAGAAATTTTTGCGATGTATAACCCTTTGGCATATCAGTTTAATGCTTTATTGTATAAACTATTCGGCAGCCACTTAAATGTTCTTTATTATACAGCAGTTGTTAATACTTATTTAATTTTAACATCTGTCTACAGCCTGTGCAGACAATTTATAAAGCCGCTGTACTCACTGATACCTTGCATAATTTTTTTAGGCTTTTGTGTTTTTAATTCGCACACTTGTGTTAATTATTTATTTCCGTATTCATACGCATTTATATACTCAGTTACTGCATTTATGTATTTTGTTTTATTTTCTGTTTTTATATTCCAAAGTAATGATAAATTCAAAATATCAAAATACTCAATTTGGGTTTCTCTTTTTATGGGGATATCTCTTGCTTTCAGGTTTGAATTTGTTTTAGCATACCTTCCTTTTATCATTTTTCTTATATTCAAAAAGACAAACCTCAAAATAATTTTTTTAAATTTGTTTATCTTCTGTCTTCCTTTTTTATTGAGCTGGGGAGTACTGTTTTGCAGAGATTTCGGCATACATGACCTAATAGATTATATAAAATTCGCAATAGCTTTTTTTGAGTCGCCCGAACAAAAATTTTTTGAATTATCCGGTTTGTCTTTAAATTCATTCATATTGCACTTCCCTAAAGTAGTGTTTTTTACAGTTATTTTTAGCTTATTGGCGTATTTAAACGTATTGACTTTTAAAATGTTACAAAGTAGTGCCAAATTAAAAAGGCTTATCGGAATTATTATGGTGCTGTCAGTGTGTGTACTGACAAACACAATAGCGGCAAGATATTTATCTTATTTATTGTTCTCTGCTCTCTGTTTAAGTTCTGTGTATATTATAATAAATTCCTACATAAAACGTGACGCTAATTGGCAAATTTGGTTAATATTAGCTTTTTATGCATTACTTTCTTCCGTAAGAGTCGGTTTTATCTATATTGCTGATTATTCTATTTATATTTTAGTGCTGCCGATAATTATAAATTTTATATATTTTATTGAAAAAATTAATGACAATAAAATAAAAAATTATATAGCAATATTTTTGTTAATAATTTCATTAGAAAGCATAATATTTAATACTGTTGAAAAATTTGTAACTTTATCAAAAATTGAAACTGTTAAGGGCATAATATATGACAAAAAAGATATAGCAAATGTGTATAATCAAACAATTGAGCGGATAAATAACACAACAACGGACAAGGATACTATTCTTATGCTGCCTGAAGGTCCGATGATTAACTTTTTGACAGACCGTAAAACAAATAATAAATATTATCATCTTTTGCCAAATCATATAAGTGCTCTGAAAGAAAATAAAATTGTTGATGACTTAACTAAAAATCCACCGGAATATATAATGGTGGAATCACTCAGTTACTCATCATACGGAAAAGAATATTTCGGGATAAATTTTGGTAAGGAAATTTTTAATTTTATTATTAAAAATTATTCATTGCAGGAAAAAATCACCTCAAACAGTGAAAGCACCGAGTTTTTTATAGTAATTTTTAAAAGAAATAATATGACTTCTAAGGTTAACTACAAAAACTAATTTATTTCAGGATTTATAAAAAAGTCATTTGATAAATAATCAATGCCGGTATTTATATTTTGAGTATTTTGTTTTGACTGAACTTTTGGCTGCGGTATTGCTGATTTTTTACCGATGGAATATGCCAGTGCTTTTTTTATCGGGCTTTTTGATTTTGAATTTTTCTTATCAATTTCTTCAAGTTCTTGTTGTGTTTTTGCGGTTAAAGGTACGCCGACAACTTCTCTTGAGATAGAATCATTTATGGAAGAAGTTAGTGCAGTAAGAGTAAACGCACCTGCAAGGCTTGAGTTACAGAGTTTTGACAGCAGATTGTGAACAAACGCCATGATATAAGCTGAAACACTTATACGTGAAATTTCTTGTGCTGCCCTGTTTTTAGCACTTTTATTTGCATCTTTTTTATTATCATTACTGTACTGCATTGTCAGGTTATATGCGTCTGTTACAAGAAAAAGCGTAGTAATAGCACGTGACAGATTAATATTTGTTTGAGCAAGAATATTTCCGTCGTATTCAAGTTGTTTTTCTCCGTCAGCACGCAAAACCGATTCTTTTAAGATATTTTGGATTTTCTTTACATCAGCTTTATTTAAGGTTCCGTCAGGCTGAATTGTTATATTTTCATGTTTTATTTGTTTTTCAATCCACAACAGAATATTTTTTGCACCTTCTATATCTTCTTTTTCTTTCCACTTTAAAGACTTAAATTCTCTATAGATTTTTAGCATTTTCTCATTATCGGAAAGAGGTGAAGTTTTCCATACTTCAAGCTGCAGCCTTGAATTCAAGTAATGATTAAAGGCTTTTGTTGTATCATTGTTTTCTGCTAATAATTTTTTTAATTCAATTTCAAGAGAGTTATTTTTTTTGCCTTTAATGACATTGTACCCGCCTTTAAGAATATAATGGCTTCGTGTAAAAAAGTGTTTAACAAAATTTATCGGAACAAGTATGCTTTTTGTCCATTTTCCCCAGACTGTTTCTTTTGTTCCCATTGGTATTTGTGAGTATATGTCTTTGGTAATAATGTCATTAAATTCTGACGGTACTGCTATATTGTTATTTTTATAATAAGCGGATTTTTCTGCCGCTTTTAAAATTGCTTTTTTAATAGTTGCAGCTGTTTGTTCGTCAGTTTGCTCAAGAATTTTAAGTATGCTCATTATTTTTTGTTTGTCCAACAATTTTTCAACCCTGTAATACCCCTTGAAAGAAGGTTGATTGTTTTTTAACGGCTGCGACGAAACAGGTGCAGTATCTTGTTTTTGCTGTGTAAAATCTTTAAACAGTTTGTTATTGGCTTTTGTTTTTGCGTATGTGACTTGTGATGATACTGTTTTAGGAATGTTTTGAGCCGGCTCTTTTTTCTTTACGTTTGTTAGAAGTCTGCCAATTGCAGGCAGGATACCTTTTTTCTCATACATTTCTTTTTCAAGTTTGTCGAGAGTTTCTTTATCAGACGGCATAATTGGTTTCCCGACAAGTTTTCTGCCCAGTATTTCAGAAAACGCAACGGTTGAACCTGATACAAACATTGCCGTTGACAGGCTTCTGTTTACGGCTGTTTCAAATGTACCGAACAGAAGATTCTGAATATACATATTCATACCGATTCTCGAAAACTCCTGTGCGATACGGGATTTACGCTGATTAGCTGCTTCTGTCGGGTCATTGCTGTAGCGCATAGTTGTATTGTAAGCATCAGTCCCCAAAAAATATGAATATACTATACCTGAAATAAGCCTGTTGCCTATCATTAAAGAGTTAGACGAGTATTTTCCTTTGTTCGGATCAACGACTTTATTTCTGCGGCGGTTAATTTTACCTTCGAGTATATCGTCAGGAATCAGAAATTTACTGTTGTCACTCAATTTTTTGTGACCGCTGTTTTTTCTATAACCGTTCTCCCATATTTCATGGGATTTTAAAAGACCTTCGAGTGAACGGAAATTTTTAATTACTTTTTCTCGTTCCGTTCTTTTTTGCAAAACAGGTGAATCTTTTGGTAAAATAAGTTTTTCACCCCATTTGTACAACGCAGTAAAAGGTGATATAAGCTGAGTTAAAAATTTTGTAAGTACGGGCTTTTTAGGAATATAAATCAACTGTCCTTTTTTTAATGTTTCCAGTATCTCAGGTGTCAAGCCGTTTTGTTTTTGAAAATCCCCGTGTGTAAGTATGTAATTAATGTAATCGTTTTTTATCCCGGTATAGTAGTTAAGCTGTTGTTTATTTATCTTTTTTAAAGAATCAAATACTTTGTCCTGCAAATTTTGCGGAACAATTTTTACAATGGGTTTTAGTGAAAATTTGGAATTTAACGCATGAAAATTAAAACCCTTGAAAGATATTTGCGCATTTGCGCCTTCTTGCAAGGGTTTTGATAATATGCTTTTATTCTGTAAGGTATCTTGTTTGCCCGAATGGAGCGAACCTTGTTCCGCATATTGATAGCGGATTTCTTTTCGCTTCAGACCGTATTGATTTTTTGTTTCAATTTGTCCGAGTTTCACGCTTTTCATTTTTTCAGCTTAATACCTTTGAGAATATTATCATAACCCGATAAAAAAAATATTTAAAGAGTTTTAATAAAGACGTTTTAAGCGTCCACTAGCTTAAAAACTTGTGAAAATATTTTTTGCTAGGCAAAATGTATTAACTATACAAAAGTTAATACAATAAAAGGCTGATTTTTATCAGCCCTGTATTGATTATTGGTTATTGGTAAAATGTTTTTCAAAAAATCTGTTTATTTTTACCTTCATACGATGCAAATCCATAATCAGCGGATTTGGTGTAAAAAACACTCTTTCTCTCATTTTTTTCGCTTCTGATTCACTTTTACGAATCTGTCTGTCCACAATGCTAAAATCTTTTTTAGAAAATTCAACAAGATTTTCGTTATTTAACAGAGCATATTTTACAAGGTCAAAACGAGAATTCAGCCTTTTTAAATCAGCCTTAGACAGAGTGTCATCAATTTGTGAAATTGATGAAAATACAGCTTTGTTATACATTGCTAAATCCATAAATTTTTTAGCCTGTTTATCTGAGTCTGTTTTTTCAAATATTCGGTAAACTGTTTCTAAAGGTGCTTCTTCAAGTTTATTATTTATATCGATATGACTTTGGATATATTTAAAAACAGATTTACGAAGATTTAAATTGTCGGGAGTTGTTGAAGTGTATATTTTCTGCAATATTTCTTGAATAGAAGATCTATCTGAATATTTGGATTTTGACTCGCCTGCATAAGATTTATTCAATCTTTTGAGCAGAGCAACTCCTGAAGGGTTATAGTTTTCTTCAATTAAAGAAGAAGGTATAATGTCAGACAGCCCGTGCATAGAGTTAAGTTCTTTTATATTTAATTTTTTAAGATAAAAGCTCTTGTTATACCCTTTATTTATTTCATCAGTTAGATTTTTAACTATTTGAGGATTATCATTGTTCAGTTTAATATACGGCTTAAATTCATCAAAATCTTTTGCTATTTTATCAGAATACGGAGCATTTAAAAATTCATCAAGCACTTCAAAAGGCAACCTGCTTTTGTCAGCTTTATACGGGTATGTTGATATTAAATCATCAGCAAGTTGTAATTTTTTAGCATCTTTTTCTGTTATATTAAAAAGCCTGTTGAGCTGTTCTAATGTGTAATTTGTTGACTCAATAATTTGCTTGTGTGTGTTTTGCGGTGATTTTATTTTGTTATAAATTTCAAATACAAGCTTTTTATTTGCAGTTTTATCAATATTCGGGTTGTTGTATGTATTAAGATTATATTTTTCTGCAAGCTGGTACAACAAATGCCTTTTATGTCTTTGTGATTTTGCTGCAAAAGGTATTATTTCTCTTTTTTTCACATTCAAATAAGCAGCAACCTGTCCGACAAATCTGGAAGATTCCCAGGGAGTCGTATTTACGTTCGAGGCATATTTGAATACATCTGTTCGTAATGATTTAAAAGAAATATTTGAACTGTTTTGAAAATTGTTATTTATTTTATTCAGTTTCGGCTGAAAACCAATTTTGTCAATACTCATATAGAATCCTCATTATTATTTACTGTTAGTGTAAGTTTGTAAAAATTATTTTTTGCTATAAAAATTTACTAATTTAATAATTCTTAAAAGAATTAAAACTAAAAAAAGGCACATAAAGTGCCTTTTGGAAATATCAGTTTTTTGATTAAGTATCAATATTTTGTGCAAACACAGCGTTGGTTTCAATAAAATCACGTCTTGGCTCTACTTTGTCGCCCATTAACACGTCGAACAATTGATCGCAAAGCATTGCATCTTCAACATGTACTCTCAGCAACGTTCTTGTTGCAGGATCCATTGTTGTTTCCCAAAGCTGCTGCGGCATCATTTCTCCAAGACCTTTAAAACGCTGCAGTGTTAAGCCTTTTTTGCCTCTTTCTTCAACAACTCTCTGTAGTTCTGCAAAAGCGGTAATCTGCAATTCCTCAGTTCCCGTATCCAGCACAAGAACTTTTTCTTCTTCGATTAAGTAATTTCTTATAGCTGGGTAAGCATTTTTAACTCTCTGGAACTCATTGCTCTTAACAAGAACAGCGGTAAGAGATACCTGTTCTGTTTCTCTTTCAAGGTGTAAAAGCAGATTATATTTTTGAACCTCTGTATTAAATTTGAGTTCTACCCTGTAATCTTTTGCTTCAGCAATACCGTAATTTTCTGCGTGGTCTTGAAGATAATGATTTATATAGTCGCAATGTTTCTGCATAGCTTCCTGATTGTCAAAATCTTCGGGTTCAATGTTTGAACGAATCAACGCTCTCATAACAACAGACGGAATAGCATTGATAAGAGGGTTGTTAAAAGAATGGTAGAAGGTTGACATGTTAGCAAGAAGTTCTGTCAATTCCTGACCTGTTGCGCATTTTGATTTGTCTTTGTTGTAAAGAGTCAAATCTTTGACGCCTCTTTCTCTGAGCATTTTATCAAGTGCCCTGTCGTCATAAAGATATTCTGCCTGCTTGCCTATTGTAATTTTATACAATGGCGGCTGTGCAATGAACACATGACCTTTATCAAGCAGCGGTTTTGCATATCTGAAAAAGAATGTTAAAAGCAGTGTCCTGATGTGCGCACCGTCAACATCAGCATCGGTCATGATGATAATTTTGTGGTAACGCAGTTTTTCAATATCAACATCGTCTTCATTTTTACTTATGTTAATACCAAGAGCCTGCACCATCGACTTAATTTCGTTATTTGCATACATTTTGTCAAGTCTTGCACGCTCTACGTTAAGAATTTTACCTCTTAAAGGTAAAATAGCCTGAAACATTCTGTTTCTGCCCTGTTTAGCGGAGCCGCCTGCCGAATCCCCCTCAACTATGTAAAGTTCGCATTTTTCAGGTTCTCTATTGGAGCAATCAGCAAGTTTCCCCGGGAGTGTAGAGGTTTCCAGTGCAGATTTTCTTCTTGTAAGTTCTCTGGCTTTTCTTGCTGCTTCTCTGGCTCTTTGCGCCTGCAAAGTCTTTTCAATGATTGTTCTTGCATATTTAGGATTGAACTCAAGCCATTCCTGCAGTTTGTCACGTATTGCATCTTGTACTGCAGCCGTAGCTTCTGAGCTGCCTAATTTATCTTTTGTCTGACCTTCAAACTCCGGATTAGGTAATTTAACTGAAACTATTGCTGTCAAACCTTCTCTAACGTCATCACCGGAAAGATTTGCGTCAGAATCTTTTAAAAGTTTATTTTTTCTTGCATAATCGTTTAAAACACGTGTAATTCCGTTTCTGAACCCTGTAAGGTGAGTCCCGCCGCCGTGTGTGTTGATGTTATTTGCAAAACTCAATATTGATTCGTTATAAGCATCAGTGTATTGCATAGCAATTTCAACCTGCATATTGTCGACAGCTTTGTCTATATATATAGGCTGTTCAAAAAGAACGGTTTTGTTCTTATTCAAAAATTCAACATAACTGCCGATACCGCCTTCAAAGTGGAAGTCCTGTTCGTCTTTAGATTCAACATCAATATATCTGATTTTTAAACCTTTGTTTAAGAACGCCATTTCTCTTAAACGGTTTGCGATAACATCACGGTCAATGTGTGTTGTTTCCGTAAAAATTTCAGGATCCGGCCAGAAGGTTGTTCTTGTACCGGTTCTGTCAGTTTCTTTAATTTTTTCAACCGGTGTAGTCGGCTCGCCTCTTAAATATTCCTGACGCCATAAATAACCGTCACGTGCAACTTCAACAACATATTTTTCGGACAATGCGTTTACAACAGATGCACCAACGCCGTGTAAACCGCCTGATACTTTATAACCGCCGTCACCGAATTTACCGCCTGCGTGAAGCACAGTGTGAACGATTTCAAGTGCTGATTTTCCCGAATCCGGTTTTATGTCTACAGGGATACCACGCCCGTTATCCTGTACGGTAACACTCTCGTCAGCGTTGATTGTAACAATAATTTCCGTACAATAACCTGCCAGAGATTCGTCAATAGAGTTATCAACGATTTCGTATATGCAGTGGTGCAAACCTCTTTGAGAAGTCGAACCGATATACATGCCCGGACGCATTCTAACAGCTTCTAAGCCCTCTAAAACTCGTATATTACTCGCATCATAATGTGTTTCTGCAGTCATTCTTTATTCTTCCCCAATTAATATTAATCTGTCCTTTACTATATTGTACAACAAACAAGAGGAATCAACCAATTTGTTAAGATAAAGAGGATTAGTTTTTTCAGGCAGGTGAATGTAGCGCAATAAACATTATGAAAATTAATTGTCATTCAACAATGTAGGTTGGGCATACCTGAAGTGTACCCTTAAAAACGTAATCAATCAGTAGGAAAATAAAAAACAATTGTATCTGAGAATACAGCAACACCGCCGACCTTTGTGGAGTGAATTACAGAAAGTTATACAAACAACAACAAGCGAGGTTTGTTTGAGGCACGGGGAATTATTTAAATCAAATTAATTTTTATACTTTAGCAATTTTTACGTGCCGAGTTGCCGAGCTCAGGTTTGTGTTACTTTCTGTATGAACGGAGCAGCAGGTCGGCAAGTTGCCTTCTTTTTCGGCTGAGCTGTGGCGAAGCCTGAAAAATGGCTTCACGAAT
>CALUSA010000027.1 GCA_944323275.1 Candidatus Gastranaerophilales bacterium | reverse complement strand
TTCAACTTACCAATGGGGTTTAAGTTATGTATAATTTAGCATGAAATTTATAAAAAAATCTCAAAATATGTAGCAATTTTTACAATAATTTTTTATTTTTTTTGCAGTAAAGATTTTGTTTTTTCACGTGTAATCATATCCTGTTCAAAAATTTGTTCAATCGACGGATTTTGAATATTTTTGTGTTCGTTCATTATTTTTTTTGTTATTTCATAAATTTCCCATAAAGAAATTTTTCCGTTTAAAAACATAAATACGGCTTCTTCATTTGCAGCATTCATAACAACAGGTAAAGTACCGCCATGTTTTCCGGCGTCAAAAGCAAGTTTTAAACATGGAAATTTTTCCAAATCAGGTGCTTCAAAATCCAATCTTTGCGCTTTTATAAAATCAAAACTTTTGGTTTCAATTCCTTCATGTCGTTCAGGATATGTCAAAGCATATTGAATAGGGATATGCATTGAAGGAAATCCTAGCTGTGCAATAACACTTCCGTCAACGTATTCTACTGCACTATGTACAATGCTTTGCGGGTGTACAACAACTTGAATTTTTTCATAAGGCATATTAAATAAATGATGAGCTTCTATAACTTCTAAGCCTTTATTCATTAATGTAGCGGAATCTATTGTAATTTTTTTACCCATATTCCATCTGGGGTGATGTAGAGTTTCTTCCACGGTTGCATTTTTTATATCTTCAACGGTTTTGTTTCTGAAAGGTCCGCCTGATGCTGTGATAATAAGTTTTTCAACTTCTTTTCTTTTAGAAAGGCACTGGTGTATCGCTCCGTGTTCGGAATCAACAGGCAGTATTTTCACACCATTTTCTTTTGCACGTGCCATTACAATATCCCCCGCCATAACAAGAGTTTCTTTGTTAGCAAGAGCAATATCGATTTTATTTTCGATTGCAGCAAGTGTAGGTTTTAAACCGGTTTTACCCGAAACGGAAACCAGAATCCTGTCGTTTGTTTTGTCTGAAGCAATTTCTGTTAAACCTTTATCCCCGAATAAAATATTTGTTTTAGGAAATTCTTTTTTTAAAGTTAAAGCGTTTTGTTCTGATTTTACGCAAACATTTTTGGGATTTAAAAGTTTTATTTGTTTTTTTAATTCTTCAACATTATCCCCGCCGCTTATAGAAATTACTTCAAAAAAATCCGGCATTTTTTGAATAACTTCTACTGCTTGCCTGCCTATTGAACCTGTCGAACCTAAAATCGAAATCTTCATATCTTTATAAATTTTTATCCGTAATTAAAAAACAAATGTTTAGTCTATAACTGTTGCACCGTTTTCTTCTACCTGAAGTGTTAAAATTTTTGATTTAACATTCAAATCCAACCATACTTTAGAAACGGTTTCTCTAATTTTATTAAGATTGTTGCCATAGGAAATTACCAGAACAGAAGGACCTGCACCGCTGATTACAACACCCATAACATTTTCTTCGTGTTTTAATGCCTCATTAATTTCTTTCAAACCGGGAACAAGTTTTTCTCTGTACTGTTGATGAAGTTTGTCGTGCAATGCTATTTTCATAAGTTTTTCATCATGCGTATTAACAGCCTGAACAAGCATAGCTGTATGTTTAAGGTTAAATATAGCATCTTTCATGGGAACTTCTGCCGGCAAAACAGAACGTGCAATATCTGTTGCAAGTTCATAATCTGGTATGCAGACAGTTATGTTCCAGTCTTTAGGCCAGTTCATTTTGCTGTAAACTACACTGCCGTCTTCTTCTATAGAAGAAACAACAAATCCGCCTACTACAGCCGGAGTAATATTGTCAGGGTGGTTTTCTATTTCTGTTGCAATAGAAAGTAAAGCAGCTTCGTCGGCTGGTCTGCCTAAAAGTTCATTTGCTGCAATCAAACCGCCGACAATTACGGCAGCTGAACTTCCAAGACCTCTTGCTATAGGGATATGAGTTTTAATTGTTATTTTAAGTTCACTCGGTGTTTGCCCTATAGAGTTGTATAAAAGTTCGATTGCCTTAAATACAATATTGTTTTCATCAGTAGGTATTGAGATAATATCCTGCTCGTGAGTTTCATCTATTATATTTATTTCAATACCGGTTCCCGGCATAATTGTTTCTTCAACAGTAACGGTATTATAAATTGGCAAAGCCAAACCGAGGCAGTCAAAACCTGGTCCTAAATTTGCTGTGGTTGCCGGTACTTTTACACTAACTTTCATACAATATTTTTCCTTTTCCAAAAAGATTATATCATAAAGCAAATTTTATATAAGTTAATAATAAACTACTGCTAATAAAACTAATGTTGAATATATTTTTTTCTCATTTTATCTTAAATTTCAAATTGTATTTGACCTGCTTTTTTAGTAAAATTTTTAATTGAGAATAGAAAAAATGATTTTCTTAATGTGTGGCAAGGTGAGCTCATGAAGTTTACATATGAAGAATTAGTTAAAGTAACGGAAGCCGATATTTTGCACTGCAGCAATACATCAGGTGCATTAAGTATTTCTACGGATTCACGCAATATAAACGATACAAATGTTTATCTGCCATTAAAAGGTGAAAAATTTGACGGGCATAATTTTATAAAAGATGCAGTGGATAAAGGTGCAAGAGGTTATTTTACAAATGACAAATCTATTCTTTTTCCGCAGGCAAAATTTGTTCTTTATGTAAAGGATACACTGGAAGCTTATTTAAAACTGGCTTTATATTATAAACAAAAAGTAAATCCGATAACCATTGCAATAACAGGCAGTTCTGGAAAAACAACAACCAAAGAAATGATGGCATCTGTTGCTGCACAGGCTTATAAAACTCATAAATCACAGCTTAATCATAACAATGAAGTAGGGCTTTGCCAGACTTTACTTTCTATGCCGACTGATACAGAAGTGCTTGTACTCGAAATGGGAATGCGTGGTTTGGGAGAAATAGAACTGTTATCAAAATATTCCGAGCCGGATATTGCAATCATTGCCAATACAGGCACTGCACATATAGGCAGGCTCGGTTCGGAAGAAAATATTGCAAAAGCGAAATGCGAAATCACTAAATATTTGCATAAAGAAGGCTGCTTATTTGCTCATGATACCAAATTAATAAGAGAGGCAAACAGCTTTGACGGGCAGACTGTGTATGTGGGGTTGGACTCTCCGGAACTTAAAGATGTAACGCTAAACACAAATTCAAGTACCTTTACATATAAAAATTATAATTATGAACTTAATATAGAAGGGCTTCATAATATTCAAAATGCTTTGTTCGTGATTAATGCAGGGTTAAAACTCGGTATTAGCGAGTCTAAAATTGCACAGGGGCTAAAACAATACCGCCCGATAGAAAACAGATGGCAGTTGAGTGATATTGCCGGTTTTAAAATTATTAACGACAGTTATAATTCTAATCCGGAATCTTTGAAAGCTGCCGTTTCTACTTTTTTAACCACACAAAATCCGCCAAGACTCCTTGTTTTAGGGGATATGAGAGAACTCGGCGAAAACGAAAAAAATTATCATAAAGAAATCGGTGTATTTTTAAATAATTTTGATGATGTTAAACTTATAACAGTGGGCGGACTTGCAAAATATATTGCACAAAGTACAAAACATAAATCCCTAAGTTTTGAGAATTGTGACGGTGTTGCTTCATATATTTTTAAAAACATTGAAAAGGGCACAACAATACTTTTTAAAGCTTCACGCTCTATGAAATTTGAAGAAATAATCAAGGAGTTAAATCAACAATGATATTAGCAATAGTAGCAGCACTTGTCGCATTTGTTCTGTCTTTGCTTCTGGGTGTTCCATACATTGATTTTTTAAAGAAAAAAACTCTCGGTCAATATATAAGAGAGGAAGCTCCGGAATCGCATGCTAAAAAGGGCGGAACTCCTACAACAGGCGGTGTATTTTTAGTGGCTGCAGCTGTTACGGCTTCTGTCGTATCTCTTTTTATGGCTGAAAAAACCTCTACAGGTGCTTTTTTACTTTTGATAACATTTATTTTTTATATGTTTGCCGGTTTTCAAGACGACTCGCAAAAATTTGAACACCATGCAAATAAAGGTTTAAGTGCAAAGGGCAAATTAATATTACAAATAGCAATTGCCTGTCTGCCTGTTATGTTTGTGACAATAAGCGGAAGAACTTTTTTAACTTTTGGCGAATATACCTTAAACCTCGGGTATTTATATCCTGTTTTTGGAATTTTTCTTATAACGGGCGTATCTAATGCAGTTAATTTAACTGACGGTTTAGACGGTCTTGCCGCTTCTAATATGGTTGTTTCGACAGCAGCACTAGCCGTAATAAATCTCATTATGGGCAATGTGGATATAGCTATTATATGCGCCTCGGTTGCAGGTGCCTGTCTTGGTTTTTTATATTTCAACAGACATCCGGCAAAAGTATTTATGGGTGATACGGGTTCGCTTGCACTTGGCGGTGTGTTAGGCACAATAGCTGTGATGGGAAAATTTGAACTGTGGCTTATCCCCATTGGAATAATATTTTTGCTTGAAACATTATCTGTAATGCTTCAGGTGACAAGTTTTAAACTTACCGGAAAAAGAATTTTTAAAATGAGTCCGATACATCATCATTTTGAACTTTGCGGATGGAAAGAGGTTACAATAGTAAAGGTCTTTACCCTTGTGAACTTTATTTTTTGCAGTGGAGCGGTTCTTTTGTTCTGGTATTTAAACAGATAGGATAAAAAATGAAAAGAAAATGGTTCGATAAAAAAGTTTTAATATTAGGTTTGTCAAAAAGCGGTATAGCAGCTGCACGATATCTTAACTCTCACGGAGCAGATTGCTTTATTACGGAAAAAAAACCTTTAGACCCTAAAGACGAACAAACGGTTAAAGAACTTAACGACGCAGGTATTCAAACAGAATTCGGTAATCATAGCGAAGAATTTATGCAAGATGTTTATCTTGCCGTAACAAGCCCCGGTATTCCGCCAAAATCAGAACTTATGCAAAAGTTAAAAGAAAAAAATATTCAGGTAATAAGTGAGATAGAGCTTGCGTATTTAGAAACAGGAATTCCTTTTATTGCAATAACGGGCACAAACGGAAAAACAACGACAACTGAACTTACAAATTTTATAATTAATAAAGAATTCCAAGCTGAAAAATGCGGAAATATCGGTATTCCGCCGTGTTCATTGCTGGATAATAGTAAGGATACGGATTATTTTGTGTGTGAAGTAAGCTCTTTTCAACTTGAGTACAGCCCGGGATTTCGTCCGCAAATTGCAGTTTGGTTGACTTTTACTCCTGACCATATAGACTGGCACGGAGGACTTGATAACTATTTTGAGGCAAAAGCATCTTTGTTTGCAGCTGATAAAAAACCAGGCTTTGCTGTATTTAATGCAGAAGATGAAAAAATTTTTGAATTCGGTAAAAATTACGGCGGTGAAAAATACTTTTTCGGTAAAGAGTTTGAAACTAATTGCGCCTATATAAAAGATGAGGCAATATATTTTAAAAACCAAAAAGGCGAAGCCGAAAAAATTGTTGATTTAAAAGATGTTCCGCTTGTGGGTAATCACAATTATCAAAATATAATGGCTTCTTTAATATGTGCCAAAATTGTCGGAGTTAAGACAGAAAAAATTACGGAAGCGATTAAAGAATTTAAAGCACCTGAACATAGATGCGAATATGTTGCAAATATTCAAGGCAAAGAGGTTTATAATGATTCAAAGGCAACTAATCCTGAGGCTGCAATTGTTGCACTAAAATCTTTTGCCGGAAAAACTGTTACACTTATTGCCGGCGGTACCGATAAAAACACTGATTTAACAGAATTTTGTGAAACTGTTAAGAAATATGTCAATCACGTTGTGCTGCTGGGGCTTGCAAAAGAACGTTTTGAAAGTGAACTGCGCAAAAACGGTTATGATAATATAATAATGGTATCAGGAAGTTTTCAAGACGGTGTTGATAAAGCATTTGAACTGCCTGATGAAGTAATTTTATTATCACCGGCATGTTCAAGCTATGATATGTTCTCGGGGTATGAAGAACGTGGAAGGGTATTCAAAGAGTATGCCTTATCAAAAAAATAAACAAAACGTGAATAATACAAATGATTATGATAAACTGCCGCCGACAGGTGATGTTGTTATATCTACCGCTGACCGAACACTGATGGTGGTGGTAACTTTTCTTGTTGTAATAGGACTGATGGCAACATTTTCGGCAGGTGCACCCAAGGCAATGGATATGGGGCAAAATCCGGCTTCCTTTGCATTAAAACAGTTTATATATTTAGTTGTCGGTTTTTTCGGTCTTAAATATTTTATGAAAATCGATTATAAAAAACTTAAGGATTGGGCGGTGCCTTTCGCATGGTTTGTAATAATTATGTTAGCACTTGTTGATTTTACACCTTTAGGTGTAATGGTTAACGGCGCAAAAAGATGGATTATGCTCGGTCCAATACAGTTTCAGCCTTCTGAAATGACAAAACTGGCTGTTATTTTACTGCTTGCAAATGCTTTCCATCGTGATGGAAATTTGTTTGACACAACAAAATGGACACGATATTTTATACCGATTTTGATAATGGTGTTTCTTGTTTTTAAACAACCGAATTTGTCTATGGTAGTACTGTTATTTTTAACATCAAGTGTTATGTATTTGAGCATAGCCGGTTCTGTAATACAAATGATTTCTGCTGCAGGTGCTCTCATTGCATCAATTGCCGGTGGTTTTATCCTTTTCGGACAAAAACTTTTACACGGATATCAGATGCAGCGCATACAAATATGGATGGATCCGAGTTCAGACCCTCAAGGTGCCGGTTATAACATTATTCAATCCCTGCTTGCATTTGCTGCCGGCGGATTCTGGGGTGTCGGATACGGGAACTCAAAACAAAAACTTGCTTGGCTGCCTGAAGGGCATACTGATTTTATCTTTGCGGTTATAGCAGAGGAACTTGGCTTTTTGGGATGTTTCTTGATTATAGGTTTATTCTGGACATTTATCCATAGAGGTATTATTATAGCGTCAAAAGCTAATGATATGTACGGCAAACTTTTGGCTGTCGGTATTACATTATCAATAGGCTGGCAGGCGTTTATTAATATGAGTGTTTCAAGTTCACTAATTCCTGCAACAGGTGTACCTTTGCCGTTTATAAGCTATGGCGGTACATCTCTGGTTGTTTCATTATGTATGGTAGGAATTTTATTAAATATTTCAAAAAAAAGAATAAAAAGGATAAAAAATTATGAGCGAAACTATTGATAACAAAAAGAAAGTTTATTTTGTAACAGGCGGCGGTACAGGCGGACATATATATCCTGCTGTGGCTGTCGGCAATGCTCTGCAAAAAGAAACAGATACAGAAAAAGTTTATTATGTAGGCAATCCCGATAATTTGGAAAAAAAAGTTGCTGATGAAAAAGTTTTTGAGTTTTTGCCTGTTTCAATCACAGCTATGCCTAAGACCATGAGTTTTGATTTTATTAAATGGGGTTTTAAACTCACCTGCGCAACTTTAAAATCAATAGGCTATATTTTAAAATATAAACCGTCCTTGATATTCGGTACTGGCGGATATGTCAGTGCGCCTATGCTTTTTGCAGGTATTTTAACAAGAACTCCTGTTGTTATCCATGAATGCGATGCAATAGCAGGTAAAGTTACAAAAGCGATTGCTCCTTATGCAAGTTCTATCTCTGTTGCATTTGAAAGTGTAAAAGATGATATCAAATCTGATAAAATTCATTACAACGGGAATCCTGTCAGGGAAGAATTTTCAACGGTTGACAGATATCATGCAAGACAACAATGGAATCTTAAAGATAAGCTTACTATCATGGTAATGGGCGGATCACAAGGTGCTAAAAAGCTTAATACAGTACTTGTTAACAGCATAAAAAATCTGTTCAAAAAATATGATATACAGATTATCCATCAGACAGGTCTTAAAAATTATGATGAAACCGTGAAAGAATTAAAGAAAATTTATCCTGAATATACCGAAAATTCACAATATATAATAAGACCTTACTTTAAAAAGATGTACTTGCCGATGATTGCGTCGGATATTGCAGTATCAAGAGCAGGCTCTTTAAGTATTTCTGAAATTTGTGTGTCAGGTCTGGCATCTATTTTGATTCCGTATCCTTATGCATCTGCCGACCATCAGAGAAAAAATGCCAGAGAAATGGAAGAATTGGGTGCTTCTTTATACCTTGATGATACGGATTGTACAGTAGAATCATTTACGGAAAAACTTGAAGAATTGATAAATGATACTCAAAAAATGATAGAACTGCAAAATCATGCAAAAGCACTTGTTAAAACCGATGCAACAAAAAATATTGTTGAACAAATTAAAGCTGTTCTAAACAAAAATTAATTGCAGTTTGAGAGGGCATTATAATTTTCATATAGTCAACTGACGCCGATTAGTCGTTGAAGCTGTGCAATAAACAAGTCCATTATTTACAATAAGTCCGGCACAGCCAATAAGTGCATGGGGTCTACCTCTCAGCAACAATACTTAATTGTTTTTTCGACAGAGTCGTAAAATGCCGGACTTGATGCCATCTGCTACGTTTCATAAATATGCCGGTGGTATTCACTGCAGCTTGTAGTAAAAGCTGTTAGATGTTTTGCTCCGTTTTTTTGAAATATTTTTGTTATCTCGGATATTGTGCTGCCTGTTGTTAAAATATCATCAAAGATAAGAAAATTTTTTTCTTTTTCTTCTGCAAAATTTTCTTTAATTGCTTCAAAGGCACCTTTTAAATTTTTTGCCCGTTGTGCTTTGCTGAGTTTGTACTGAGGCTTTGTATCTTTGACTCTTATTATAAGATTTTCATTTATTTCATAACCTGTCAATTTTGCAAACTCGTTTGCTACAAGCGACATGTGGTTGTAATGGCGTTCTTTGAGCCTTTTGTTACTAATAGGAACCGGAACTATTACAAAATTTTGTTTTGAGATTTCAAGATTACACCAGTATTGATACATTATTTTTGCCTGATATAAAGCAAGTTCCCGTTGTTTGTGATACTTTAGCCCCCGTATCATTTTTTGAATAATATCTTTGTAGATAGTTGCGCTGTACACTTTTGTTTTGTTTATAACCTCAAGGCTGGTGTAAGGTAAAAATTTTATTTTTGCATAACATTTTGAACAAAATTTCGAGTTTTCTTTTGTACTTTTGCAGAAATAACAGCGTTTTTTATATATCAGATCGAGTAATTGAGATAAAAATTTAAACATATAATAATTATAATAACTGTTTTACCTCAGATTGTATATGATAAAATAATTTTATTACCGGATAAATATTTTTTAGAGGACAATTTTTTATGAATATCATTATAATGATTTTACTGATAAGCTTTTTGATACTTGTACATGAACTCGGGCATTTGCTTACCGCTAAAATGTTGGGATTTAAAGTTACAAGATTCGGCTTTGGTTTGCCTGTCGGACCGATTCTTTATAAAGGTAAAATCGGTGATATCGAAATTCTTGTACATGCTCTTTTGTTAGGCGGTTATGTTTCTTTTCCGGATGACGATGAGGATGAAAATATTCCCAAAGATTCGCCGGAATTATTCCAGAACCAGCCGGCATGGAAACGTGCGCTTGTGCTTGTTGCCGGTGTTGCGGCTAATATGATTTGTGCTGTTGCATTGATTATGTTAACCGGTGCAATAACACATAAATTGCCGTCAGATAAAGCCATTGTTTTTGTAAAAAATGTACAGGAAGCCAAAGGTGCTTCTGTTAATGCTTCAGGGCTGAAAAAAGGTGATATTATTTTGCGTATTAACAATTCTAATATTATCCAGTCTTTCCAACCCGGAATTTATGCTAAATCTTGTAAAAAATTCGACGGCTATATTTCGGAAAAAGCCTATAATACTTCGTTAAAAGAATTACAGTCTAAAAACCCTGAAATTACCGATGTATTTCAACCTGTGGCAAAAGGAACCGTTATAAAACTTATAAAACCTCAGGATGAAGACACTATACATCTTTCGGCTGCTGCTCTAATGGGTATTGAAAAAATAAAGAATGATAAAATTAAATTGAATAAGACACAGATTGCATTGAGAAATTTCTTTGAAAACAAATCAGAATACACAGCTGACGGTCATACTTCATTAAGTGATATTGCCAAAGCTTTATCTGACACACAAAAACCTATGTTCTTTACTGTAAAACGTGGTGATAAGGTAATTAATCTTCCTGCAATTTATTCTAATGAAGAAGGTTTGATTGGTATAGAGCTTGATTATACAAAAATTTTCATAGAAACAAATTCTCCTTTAAAAATAGTCACAGGTTCTTTGCAATATACCTGGATTAATACAAAATATACACTGCTTGGTCTGGAAAAACTTATTACCGGTCAGATTCCCGTTAAAGAATTGCGTGGCATAGTTGCCGCAACAAAAATGGGCGGTGATATGATTGAACAAACAGGTATTTTAAACGGTATATTGCTCACCGCAATTATAAGTATCAACCTTGCTGTTATGAACCTGCTTCCTATTCCGGCTTTAGACGGCGGTCATTTAATGTTTTTGATTATAGAAAAATTCAAGGGTAAACCTCTTGATGAAAAAGTTACTGCAAAGATTAGTAACTTCTTCTTCCTGCTTTTAATAATACTTATGATGGTGCTTATATTTAATGATATATTTGCAATTATAACCAAACAGATATAAAACAATTTTATAAAAATATTAAAGAAAGAGGACGCTGAAATTATTATAGATTTCAGCGTTCTCTTTCACAATAACATTTTTGATAAGTTTATCCTAATATAGCTTTTAAATCATTTTTCGGATTTGTTACCGGTTTAATTTTATATTTTTCAACAAGAAGTTTTAAAACTTCAGGAGATATAAAAGCCGGCAGAGTCGGACCTAATCTTATATCTTCAATACCGAGATACAATAGTGTAAGCAGAATACAAACGGCTTTTTGTTCATACCAGGACAGTACAAGCGACAATGGCAGTTCATTAACATTTATATTGAATACTTTAGCAAGTTCTATCGCCACTTTTATTGCACTGTAGGCATCATTGCATTGTCCCATATCAAGAAGCCGTGGAATTCCGTTTATATCTCCTAAATCCAAATCATTGAATCTGAATTTTCCGCATGCAAGTGTTAAAACAAGAGTGTTATCAGGTGTGAGTTTTACAAAATTTGTATAATAGTTTCTTCCGGGTTTGGCACCGTCACAGCCGCCAACAAGAAAAATGTGTTTTATATCCCCTGATTTTACAGCTTCTATGATTTTATCCGCAACAGACAAAACCGTATTGTGAGCGAAACCTGTTGTTAAAATATCACCGCCGTTTATGCCTGTCATTTTTTTATCTTCTTTATATCCGCCGAGTTCTAAGGCTTTTTCTATAACTGGTGTAAAGTCTTTGTCTTCCCCGATATGTACGGTATCAGGATACATTACGACAGAAGTTGTAAACACTCTGTCTTTATAACTGTCTTTTACCGGCATAATACAGTTTGTTGTAAACAAAATTGCAGCCGGAATATTGTCAAATTCTTTTTGCTGATTTTGCCACGCAGTACCATAATTACCTTTTAAATGCGGATATTTTTTTAATTCCGGATAAGCGTGACAGGGCAGCATTTCACCGTGTGTATAAACGTTTATTCCTCTGTCTTTTGTCTGTTCAAGCAAAAGTGCTAAATCTTTAAGGTCATGACCGGTGACAACAATAAACGGACCTTTTTCAATATTTGTTGTAACTTTTACAGGCACAGGATTACCAAAACATTCCGTATTTGCTTTATCTAAAAGCTCCATACATTTTAAATTTACTTCTCCTGTTTTTAAAATCAGTGCTAAAAGTTCTTCCTGTGATAAGTTTTGAGAGATTGCCCTTAACGCTTCAAAAAAGAAATTATCAACATCAACATCTTTGTACCCTAGAACACGTGCATGATAAGCATAAGCCGCCATACCTTTAAGCCCGAAAAGAATCAAAGATTTTAAGCTTCTTATATTTTCTTCTGCCTTCCATACAGAAGCAATATCAAAATCAGTTTTGCCTGTTAAATTAATTATGGTTTGTACTTCATTTTTAACGGCTTCCGCATCAAAATTTACATTCGTGATTGTAGTAAACAAGCCATTTATTAAAAGCTCTGTATTTTTATCATTTATTACCGCAACATTGGCGAGATGGATTAATGCTCCTGTTAAATCATCCTGCAAATTGGCAACTTCTGCTGTTTTTCCACAGACACCGCATGTTGTACAGCCTGTACCTTTTGCTGTTTGCTCACACTGAAAACAAAACATATTACCTGCCATGAATACTCCTTACTTTAATCAATAATAATTTTGATTTTTTTATAAATCTGCTGTAGTGTCAATATCCAAGCGCATAATCCCGCAATATAATATTACCGCTAAGGAGTATTATAAAATATCAATCGGATCGACATCAATTGTCAGTCTTATATCTTCCGGCAGTTTAACCTGATTTAAAAACGAAATTATAAATCTGTGTCCTTTCTCTCCGAGTTTATTTTTTATGAGAATCTGAAATCTGTAATAATCCTGCAATTTTTCTATAATGCAAGAAGTAGGTCCCAAAACCGCAACTGGTTCCGTAAGCTGTTTTTTGTCGACAATATCGTTAAGACGCATGGCAATTTCCTGCGCACTTCTTTCTGCCCTGAACTGATTTTTTGAAGCAAGAATAATACGTATAATCTGGCTGAAAGGCGGATAATCAAAATCTTCACGGGCTTCTATTTCTGTTTGGTAAAAGGTTTCATAATCTTGTTCTTTTGCGGTTTCAAGCCCGTAAAAATCAGGGTTATAAGTTTGAAAATAAACCTCTCCTGGGTTGCCGCCACGTCCGGCACGTCCTGCCACCTGTGTTAAAAGCTGGAATCCTCTTTCACATGAACGAAAATCAGGTAAATTAAAACCGTTGTCGGCATTAATAACACCAACAAGTGTAACATTAGGGTTATCAAGCCCTTTTGCCAGCATTTGAGTACCGATTAATATATCTGTTTTGCCGTTTCTGAAATCATCAAGAATTTCTATATGCTGGTTTTTTTTAGACATAACATCACTGTCTAAACGGACTATATTGCAATCAGGGAAAAGTTTTTTTGCAATAATTTCCACTTTTTGCACACCGGTTCCGCTGTTTTTTAAAGCTTCACTTCCGCATTTAGGACATTTTGTCACTATTGGCTGTTCGTATTCACAGTAGTGACATTTAAGAGTTTGTGTTTGTGAATGAAAAACAAGAGGAATCGCACATTTCGGACATTGTATAACCTCTCCGCATGCCAGACACTGCGTATAAGTTGAAAATCCCCGTCTGTTTATCAAAATAATTGTTTGTTTTTTATCAAGCAGGTTTTGCTCTATTGCACTGATTAACGCCCGTGAAAAAACTCCGTGATTCACTTTGAAATGTTCCTCTCGCATATCTATTACACGCACTTTTGCCATCGGGTAATCGTTGTAGCGTTTTTTTAACGTCAAAAGGTTTCCGGAATTTTTTGCATAGTAATAAGTATTTATATCAGGTGTTGCACTGCCTGAAAGCAGCGGGCAATTATTAAGCTCTGCAAGCTTTTGTGCAACTTTTCTGGCGTCATATCTCGGGGCAGGCATTGTTTGTTTATAAGAACTGTCGTGTTCTTCATCAATTATTATCAAACCTATATTTTTAAGGGGGGCAAAAACAGCAGAACGTGCACCTGCAAGAATCCTGATTTGATTATTTTTGATTTTTTGCCAAACATCAAATTTTTCGCCTTCGGAGATACTTGAGTGCCATATTGCTGTTTTATCAATGCCGAAACGTCTTGCGACACGCTGTGTAAGTATAGAGGCAAGTGCTATTTCAGGAGCAAGAAACAACACATTTTTACCCTGTTCAAGAACTTTTTTTATTGCTTTAAAATAAACCTCTGTTTTGCCGGAAGATGTAACTCCGTGCAAAAGGATGGTGCTGTGAGAGCCTAATCTTTTTTCTATTTCTTTATATACCTTTTCCTGTTCTTCCATAAGCTCTGGAAATTCTTCAAGTTCCTGAGGCTTAAACACTGAAAGCGGATTTCTGAAAACTTGTTCTTCTGTTATTTCAACACAGCCGAGGCTTGCGAGTTTATTAATTGTTGCACGTGTTGTTTTTGCCTGTTTTTCAAAATCGATAAGTTTTGTTTTACCTGTTTGCTCAAGTTTTTTTAAAATTTCTTGCTGTCTTTTTGAAGCATTATCAAGAGTTTTAAAAGATATGTATTTTTCGTTTTGTTCTTTCTGCACGCCGTTTAAAAATTTTACGGGTACTGCACATTCAATGACATTTTGTATGCTGCAGGCATAATAATCCGCTACCCATTCCAAAAATTTTAGATAATTCAAGTCAAAAATGGGTGTGTAATCAAGAATTTTAGAAATTGATTTTGCTTTTATTCCTTCAGGCAAATAATTTGTAAAACCGCAAACAAACGCATTAATAAGCCCCATACGACCGAAAGGCACAAGCACGGGCAAGCCTGTTTTTATAACGGATTTCATTTCGTCAGGTATAAGGTAGCTGAAAGTTTTGACACCAATACCTTTTATAGAAGTAAGAACAAGGGCATATTTATTCAACATGCCCTCTTGTTGTTCTTTGTTATTGTCAATATTTTCTGACGTTTTTTGCATTAATTATTCTGCACCTTCAAGGCTCATTAATTCTTTCATAGCTTCTTCAACGGCGTCTTTTAAAAGCTCAAGATTGTCAGGAGAAACAGTTACGCCTTTTTTAGTCGGCAGCCAGTTTTGTCCGTCATCAGTTGTGTAAAAAATTCTTAAATCAAGATAGCTTTTGCCTTTGTATTCGTTAATTGAAATTTGAAGCTGTTCTGTTGCGCTTCTCGGTATTGTAGCTATTAATTTAGGTTCTACAGCCATGGTTTTGCTCCTCTTATTAATTATCGAAAATTATTGTATCACATTTTATGAAAATATTTTAAAGTGATATAAGATTACGGTCTTAATCTGTCCATTAATCTCGGGAACGGAATTGTTTCTCTAACGTGGTGCAAACCGCAAATCCATGCAACAGTTCTTTCAATACCAAGACCGAAACCTGCGTGTTTGCAGCTGCCGTATCTTCTTACATCAAGATACCAGTTGAATACTTCTTCCGGTAAGCCCTGTTCTTTAATTTTTGCTTTGAGTTTTTCTATATCTTCTTCTCTTTGACCGCCGCCGATAATTTCGCCGTAACCTTCCGGTGCAATCATATCAACGCAGGCTGCTTTGTCGCCCTCTTGCTTCATGTAGAAAGCTTTAATCGCCATAGGATAGTGGTGAATCATAACAGGTTTGTCAAATTCTTCGGAAATCAAAGTTTCTTCATCTCCGCCAAAATCAGCACCCCACTCGGTATCATTGCCTTTTTTCTTGAGAATTTCAATAGCTTCATCATAAGAAATTCTCGGGAACGGACGTTTGATATTTTCAAGTTTTGAAATATCTCTTTCAAGAACTTCCAAATCAGCTCTGTTATTTTTTACAACCTCTTGAACAATATATTCAACGAATTCTTCGGCTAAATCCATATCATCGTATATATCAAAGAAGGCAACCTCAGGCTCTACCATCCAGAATTCAGTTAAGTGGCGTCTGGTTTTTGATTTTTCGGCACGGAAAGTGGGACCAAAGCAGTAAGCCTTACCTACAGCCATTGCCGCAGCTTCCATATAGAGCTGTCCGCTCTGTGTAAGGTATGCGTTTTCGTCAAAATAATCAACTTTAAAAAGATTTGTTGTGCCTTCGCAGGCGTTAGGCGTAAATATCGGTGCATCAACAAGTGTAAAACCTTTGTTGTCGAAGAAATCACGTACGGATTTGATGATTCTGTGGCGGATTCTCAAGATAGCTTTTTGTCTTAAAGAACGCAGCCATAAATGTCTGTGTTCCATCAAAAAGTGTGTGCCGTGTTCTTTTGGCGTAATCGGATAATCAACTGATTCGCCGATAACTTTAACATCTGTTGCGTCGATTTCATAGCCGATTCTGGAGCGGTCATGTTTTTTTACGGTACCTGTTACTTCTACACTTGACTCCTGTGTAATTTTATCGGAAAGTTCAAAAACTTCATCAGAAACATTGCCTTTAAAAACAACCGCCTGTATTTCTCCCGTACCGTCACGCAGTTGTAAAAAGTGGAGTTTACCGCTTGAACGTTTATTGTAAAGCCAAGCCTGCAGTGTAATTGTTTGTCCTTCGTATTTTGCAATGTCTTCGATGTAGATTTTCATATAACTTCCTCTCAATTCTATTGGATTTTGTTTCTATTATAACATTAACTCAAAAATTGGTTGTACATTAACTTTGCTAATTAAATCTTTTTTGTATAGAATTATTACTATAAAAAGAATGTCCGAGAAAAATTCGTGATAAGGAGCAAAGCGACGTGAACGAATTTTTGGAGTGTCACATTGAAAAGGTGAGCAGTGACGGCTCGAAGGCTTGAGGCGGCAACTGCGACACTAGATTAGATTAGAAATTGAGGATATGAAATGTCAGAGAAAGAATTTGAGTTTAAAGACACACTAAATTTGCCGAGAACTACTCTTGCAATGCGTGCTAATGCACCTGTTAGAGAGCTGGAAATTCAGGATTTTTGGGATATAGAAAAAATTTATGAAAAAAATCTTGCTCAAAGGGATATTGAAAATAAATTTGTTTTGCACGACGGACCGCCTTACTTAAGCTCTCCTAAAATCCATATCGGTACAGCTTTAAACAAAATTCTAAAAGACATTGTTACAAAGTACAAAGCACAGAGCGGTTACTATGCTCCTTATGTTCCCGGATACGACGGACATGGTCTGCCTATAGAAAATGCCGTACTTAAAAATATCAAAGATAAAAGTGATATTACAAAATACCAGCTCAGACAAATGTGCCGTGAATTTGCAATGAAGAATTTGAGCGGTCAGGAAGAAGATTTTCGCAGGCTCGGTGTCTGGGGCAACTGGGACAATCCTTATGTTACGATTTCTCCCGAGGTTGAAGCCGAACAGGTAAGAATTTTTGGAGAAATGTACGAAAAAGGCTATATAGAAAAAGGACTTAAACCCGTATATTGGTGTCCTCAATGTGAAACAGCTCTTGCAGAAGCAGAAGTGGAATATGCAGACCATACATCAACTGCAATTTATGTGAAATTTGAATTTGAAGAAAAAGCCCAGAATAAAATCAGAGAAATTTCAGGAATCCAATCACAGGATCCTATATATGCCGTAATCTGGACAACAACACCCTGGACAATTCCTTCAAACCTTGCGATATGTGTTAATTCAAGATTTGAATATTCTCTTGTAAGCTATTTTGATGAAATTTTGATAATTGCGACAGATCTTGTTGATGCATTTATAAAAGATAACGAATTTGAAGAAAAAGATATAAAAATTATCGGCTCGCTAAAGGGCAGCGACCTTGAAAATATGAGGACAATTCACCCTCTTTATGAAAGATACTCACCGATACTTTTAGGCGACCACGTTACTTTAGACGCCGGTACAGGCTGTGTACATACAGCCCCCGGTCACGGTTTGGAAGACTGGGAAGTTTGCCAGAAATACAATATTCCGGTTCTTTCTCCGCTTGATGCAAAAGGTTACTGGACTGATGAAGTACCTGATATGCAAGGTATTTATTATGAAGAAGGTAATGATATTGTTATACAAAATTTGGATAAAGTCGGTGCTTTGATTTCTCACAAAGAAATTACACACAGCTATCCGCATTGCTGGAGATGTAAACATCCGGTTATTTACAGAGCAACTCCTCAGTGGTTTGTAAAAGTAGACAGATTCAGAGATAAAGCACTTGATGAAATTCATAATGTAGAATGGATTCCTGCTTCAGGCGAACAAAGAATAGCTAATATGGTAGAGTCCCGCTCTGATTGGTGTATTTCCAGACAAAGAATTTGGGGTGTGCCGATTCCGGTATTTTATTGTAAAGATTGCGGAGAACCTATTGTTACCAAAGCCACAATAGAAAAACTCGCAAAACTGTTTGAAGAAAGTTCTTCCGACATCTGGCTTAAAGAAGGTCCGAAATACCTTATGCCAACAGCGTTTAAATGTCCTAATTGCGGCAGCAGAAATTTCACAAAAGAAAAAGACATCATGGATGTTTGGTTCGATTCCGGTATCACACACCGTGCAGTTGTTGAAAAACGTTCTAAAGAACTCGGACATCTGCCAGTTGAGTTGTATCTTGAAGGTTCCGACCAGCACAGAGGCTGGTTCCAGTCTTCTCTTTTAACTGCAGTTGCAACAAGCGGCAAAGCTCCTTATCAAACTGTTTTGACACACGGCTTTGTACTTGACGGTGAAGGCAGAAAGATGAGTAAATCTTTAGGTAACACTATTGCGCCGCAGGATATTATTAAAGTATTTGGTGCCGACGTATTAAGACTCTGGGCTGCTTCGGTGGATTATCGAAATGATGTAAGAATCGGCGAAACTGCTATCAGACAGATGGTTGAAATCTTTAAAAAGATGAGAAACACTTCAAGATTTTTACTCGGCAACCTTTATGACTTTGACCCTGAGGCAGATTACGTTTATTACAAAGATTTAAAAGCAATAGACAAGTTTGCCTTGCACAAGTTAAATACGCTTATTAAAAATGTAACTGAAGCATTTGATAAATATGAATTTTACAAATACTTCCAGCATTTGCAAAACTTTGCTGCTGCTGATTTGAGTTCATTTTATCTTGATATTGTAAAAGATAGACTTTATACGGCAGGTAAAAAATCTTTATCAAGACGTGCATGCCAGACTGTTTTGTATGAAATATCACAGGCTCTGACAAGAATGCTTGCTCCTGTAATGCCGCATCAGGCTGAAGATATCTGGCAAAATATGCCTGAAAAACAAAGAGGCGGAATAAAGAGCGTTCTTTTAACAGATTGGCCGAATACAAATGTAAAATGGCATAACAATAATATAGAAGTTGAATTTACCAAAATTCTTAAACTTAGAGAAATTGTTACAAAAGCCATTGAACCTTTGAGAGCTGATAAAGTCATCGGCAGTTCTTTAGAAGTTGCTGTATATGTTCAAGGCGGTGACGCAGAACTTTTGAGTAAATATGAAAAAGAACTTGCTAATATATTTATAACTTCTCAGGCAGAACTTACAGACACTGCTCCTGAAAAAGTTCTCAATAAACTGGAAGAAGACGGATATACAATATACGTTACTCAGGCACATGGCGAAAAATGCGAAAGATGCTGGAAATACCGAAAACTTATTAATATCGGACCACAGGGCAGTATCTGCCAGGATTGTATAAGTGCCATTAACGGTGATGATTAATTAATATAAACAAGAAACAGGGCGGAAAGATAAATCCGCCCTGTTTTAAAATATCCTACTTTTTGTTTTCCAATTTTAAATTTTTGGGTTACGTTTTTGTAAAGCATATCCGGTTATTGGCAGCAGTAAGGGATGTCATGCAGCGTGATGTGCTGCTAATATATTTTAGGTAGTATTTAGACAAAATATTACAAAATGTAAAAAGTATTTTCTTCTGAAAATACCGTGGTAGACTAGATTATAGGAATTGGGGAAAAAATCCTTCAATATGACTAGCAAAAAATATTTTTAGAAGTCTTGTATAAATAGGACTTACATGCGATTCAAGGGAAAATATGGTTACTGTGTCAACTATTCAAAACAATCAGGCTAATCACGCTGTGCCTTCGGGCTCCCTTCCCGTTATTTCAAAATCTTCTTTACAGCCGGGGTTTCAGGGACAAAAAAAACTTCAAGAGGAAGAAAACCACAGCCTTAGCTATTACAAAAATGATATCCATAAAGATGAATTAGTAAAGAAAAATACACTTGCCAAACGTATAGGTATTAATATTGAAAAAACTCTTGATATTCCTTTGATTCATTTTCCCAGAGGATTAGGCGGAGCACCGGATTATACATTTTTTGAATTTTTACAGACAGCCAAATTCCCCTATTACATAGGTGGTCCTATACTTGCAGCTTTGTTTTATGCAGGTGTAAAAAAAGACAACTTCCGTTCTGCAGGTGCTGCGCAAAAAGTGGCAAAACACATGGCACTCGGGGTTGGTTTGTATTACGTAGGTGCTGCATTAGCAAAATCAATTATTAACAATACTGTAAAAATGAGCAGAGGGGTTGATCTTAAACAGCCTTATGCAAAATACATCTCAAAATCTTCTAACAAATCAGGTTTCTTTAAAAAAGATGTTGAGTTCCATACAGCATTTGAAAGTGCCGATTTTACAAGGGTTGACCTGTTATATAACGAAAAAGGCAAAACGCCGGAAGAAATTAACAAATATTATATTGAATACGGTAAAAAATACGGTATAAAAGATGATGCCAACAATATCGATTCTACAATAAAACCTTTGATTAAAAAGACTATTGTCATGGCAAGAGCCTGGCAGTATGCTTTAACTGCATTTTTTGTAACCCTTGGTGTCGGTATGGCTAACCAGCCGGCATGGGATAAAACATCTTCTGAAGGCTTTAAAAAGACTGTAACAGAAGGGATTTTCGGAAAAGATATAAAGATAAAGGACAGATTACATAATGCAAAAGTTGTCGCTTATGATTATATATTAAAACCGTTCGGACAGAGTTTTACGGAATTTTGGAAGGGACACAGCAAGGGTTCTTCTATAGCAGGTAAGTCCGTAATCCTTGCGACAGCCGCAGCAACATTGACTGCAATCAGTCTGCTGCTTACAAAAACTTCAGCCAAAGATCACAAGCTTGAAACAACCGGAAATAACAAAATTAAAGAGGTGCAAAAATAGATGGGCGACTTAATAAAATCAATACCTGTTTATAGACCGCAACAGCAGCCGTCTGCTGTTAATGTCAGTGCACCCGTTAATAACTCTGCGCCTCAAATTCCGCACGGGCAGCCGTTTCAAAATATACAAAACCAATTCCCGCAGACACAAACATATACCTATATCCCTGCAAAGCCGCTGGGTGACCCGCACAACAGACCTATTGGCGTAAGACCTCAGCCGTCTAAAGCAAGATTGGTTCATGAAAATTTCTTTCAATCTATAGGCAGCACAATAAAATCTTACGGAGATTATGCAAAATATTTTTATAATGCAGCTTTTAAAGGTGAAGGAAAAGATTATAACGTAGGTAAAATTAATGATTTGTCCATAAGAGCAGGTTCTCTCGGTATTGCTGCCGTACTTGCCACCTCTAAAATGTTCCCGTTTGCAAAAGGTATGGAGTTTGTAGGGCTTGGCACATGGTTTGCATCTATGGCAATATGGCCTCACATTTTAGGTGCACCTATTAAAGCGTTGTACGGTGTTAACATAAACAAAGAATATATTGATTCGGAAGGCAGAAGAAAATATGTTTATGAAGATAACCAGTACCGTCCTATGGATATATACAGATATGCCGATTTAAACGGTAAACCCTTAAGTCCTGAAGAATATTATCAAAAATATGATAAAGAATATGTTTACCTTGATAAAATGGGAGATAAATTAGGAGTTCCACGTAATATTAAAAACAGAAATGAAGCAACAATGAACAGAGCCAATCAGGTTGCTGTTCAGGGTAAAACTTTGTGGATGATGACAGCCGGCGTTATGACGCCTGTTGTATCTTCAATAGCTGCAGATGCACTGCAAACTCCGTTGAAAAATTACATAGAAAAAACAAGATATAACAAAGCTGAAGCAAAAATTCAAAATTTAGATAAAAAATTAGACGAAATCCTAAACTCAGGTCAAAGAGATGTTAATAAAGTAATGGAAGCTTTGAACATCCAAGTTGATCCTAAAAAACAGGCTGTTTTTGAAGCATTGATACCCAAAGACGGTGTAATAGCACCAAAACAGTTTGATGAGCTGGCTGAATATCTCGACAAAGAATTTTTAGGTTCGGGCTTTAAAAATTCTATGGTTACAGCGATGAAAAACGGCTCTGATATGACCGATTCAAAGATTTTTGTAAATCAGGAATTAAAAGAAAAATTAGCAAAAATATCATCGGATTCCGTAAAAGAACTTGTAGCAAAAATACCGCCGGGGTTAAAAGATAAATTCCCTGCAAATTTATTCAACTACAACGGTCTTTCAATTCAGCAGATTGACGAAATTGCAGCAAATGTTCTTGCTACTGAAGTAGGATACGATGAAGCTAAAAGGATTACCGCTGAAAATATAAGCAGACCCATCGGCTATAATGCTAAAAATGCTTTGATGCAAAGCATAGCTGAAAAAACTCTTGAGCCTTTTACTTTTGACAAAATCTTTGATAAAAAGAAAAAAGCTCCTGATTATGCACCTGTTCACAATTTTAACCGTGCATTAAAAAATTTAATTAATGCAAGGGTAAAAGCTTATTTTGACAGTCAAAAATGCTTTGTTATAGATAAAACTCAAATGCAAAAGATATTTAATTTTGCATACACAAACAATGAACTGCAAAACAGACTTAAAGCATTTGAAAGAACTTCAATTCAAAATATTTCCGAATCAATGACTGCAATTAACTGGGAAAGAGTTCCGAAAAAATATCTTAAATCAATGGGCTTTAATGCAGGTGAAATTGCAATGCTTGCAACACAGGATGCAACAGCTGCAAGCAAAGTGCTGAGCAAGAGATTTTCTGAAATAGTTAAAGATAAAGAAGCATATAAAAAAGTTATTGCTGATATGTCTAAATATGCTAAAACAGCAATCTCAAAAGAAGAAAAAGCTATTATTCAACTTCTGGGTACCTCTGACAAAAAAGGCACCTTAATGAAGGTTAAAGAGTTAATGGAATCTGTTGCTCAAAACAGTCTGGGATATAATGTTAAAGATGCTCTTGCTATGCATTATAAATTAAGAATGGCAGAGTTGCACAGAAAATACAGAAATACCGTAGATTCTTACGTCCGTCCTATCAAAGCATTGGATTTATTTAAAAATCTTGATAAGGCCGTTAATGAAATTATAGAAAAGGATTCCTACGGTAAGGCTAGTGCAGAGGCAGTCAATAACATATATGCACTTGCAAAAATGACTATTGACGAGAAAAAGGCTTCTTTAAAAGAATATTTAAAAGATATTATTTTACAAAAAAATGATATCAACAGCTGGACAACTAAAATGGAAACCGAACTCCCCGGTGCTAAACAGGGGCTTAAACATTCTCTGGAATCTGTAAGAAGAATTGCAAATCAGGTATTTGGAAACTTTTCAGACGACACCATCGCAGCCATTAACGATGCCGAATTTGTTAAAAAATGTGATATTAATAACAGAGTAATGAAAACAATGTTTTTAAGAATCAAAAACAAATTACTCCACAAATATACAACAGAAATTAACGGTTTCTATCACATGATAATAGATCTTATGAACAACGAGCCAAACAGACTATTTGATTATAATATTTTAAGCGGTGCAATTGAAGAAAAGAGATTATTATACGGTGAAACCCGTTATAGAGAAGTTAAAAACTTGCTTAATAAAATATTTAACAATTATAGAAATATACAAGATTTAGATGCTGTTGAAAACGAACAGATTAAAAAAGATGTAAATGAACTGGCAAAAGAACTTGATTTCCATTATTCAAATAAAGCAATTTCACAGAGATCAGGTAAGAATGTTACTGATTTCTTTATCAATGCCGCTCAGGAAACACGTGCAAGAAATAAATGGACAAAACTTGTTTACGGACTGCTGGGCGGAACACTCGCAGTAAGCGCATTAACAATAGCATTAATGGGTAAAGAAAATCATTTCAATAAATATAATTATGAGTATATAAATACACCTGAAGGAGCCGGTAAATAATGATTAACATTAGCTTGAACAACACAAACCTTCACAGACCGAATTTCAAAGCATCATTGCTGGCACAAATGATGCAAAACACACCGGCACCTGTTACACCTGCTATTACAGGTCAAAGCTCACAGGCTTCAATGCCTGCTTACCAGCCGGTTGTCACACCTGTAGCTGACAAATATAATACTCATTATGCTCATGGCAGTTTAATGACTGCTATGTTAAATAGGACAAAACAATCTATACCAACAGCGGCTGTTACGCCGACAAAACAGCCTGAGGCTCCGTTAAACTATAAAAATAACTTGCGTTCAATGTTTCAGAATAATCAGGCAGTTATTTTTGCCCTTGTGCCTAGAACTTTCACAGCAAAAGACACAGACGGCAACGGTCTTATACAGGGGAATGAAAGACCGGGCTATTTTACAACAATGGTTGAGCGTTTAGATGAATTGAAAAGCTATGGCATAAATACATTGCACCTGCTGCCGATTAATCCCCCGGGAAAAATTGCGGCAAAAGGCAACGCTGGTTCTGTTTATGCACCGTTAGATTATCTTACTATTGACCCTAAACTTGATGACCCGACCAATCCTAAAAATGTTTTTGAAGAAGCTAAAGACGCAATAAAAGAATGTCACAAACGTAATATAAAAGTTATGGTTGACCTGCC
>CALUSA010000026.1 GCA_944323275.1 Candidatus Gastranaerophilales bacterium | reverse complement strand
GTGGACTACATTTCAAATTTTTTTACTAAAAATTTTCCATTCCGCCTACCTTGTTCACATGGCTGTTCGCTCACTTCGTTCGACTCCACAGCCGCACAAAATCCGCTACATAATAAATATTGTCAATAGCAGTTTTAAATACTCAATTTTTATACAGCATTTGTGCAAGTAAAATATCTTTTTTTGTCGTTATTTTAATGTTTGAATAACTGCCTTCAGTTATATATACGTCTTTGCCGTTTGCTTCGACAAGACCTGCATCATCGGAGAACCCCTGACCTTCAAATTTTTTATGCGCCTGCATAACAATTTTGTAATCAAAAATTTGCGGAGTCTGTACATACCATAGGTGGTTTCTGTCAGGCGTAGCCGTTATTTTGTTGTTGTTATCTGCTTGTTTAATTGTGTCAACGGCTTTGACCCCTACAATGGCTGCTTTGGTTTCTATTGCTTTATTAAGACATTTTTCGATATCTTCTTTTTTAATAAGCGGGCGTGCTGCATCGTGAATAGCCACTATATCAGGTTCTTCGCAAGCCTTAAGTGCGTTGTAAACTGATGCCTGTCTTGTTGCTCCGCCTATAACAATTTGTACAAAGGAAAGATTGTTATTATTTAACAGCTCTTTTAATACCGGTTTAAACTCTTTTGAAGCTGAAACAACAATCTGTGTTGGGTTAAAAGGCAAAAAAGCTTCTATAGAATGTAATATAACCTCTTTGTTGTCAATCTTTTCAAGAAGTTTATTTTTTCCGTATCTTGCAGAGCTTCCGCCCGCTGTTACAACTACCGCAAATTTCATATTTATTTCCCTTTAAAAATGTTTAAAACTTTTATTTTCAAATTCCTGTTTAAGTTTGGCAGCAATTTCTTTTGTTATTTTTTTATCGCAAACTTTTCCGATTTTAAAGAATTTTGTTTTATCTAATTTTTCATATATTTTTTTATCAAGGCAGCAGACAAGTTGAAAATCTTCTCCGCCCCACATGACAAAATTTTTCCATTCGTCGGGAAAGGTGTTTTTAAGTGTTGTGTCAACGGGAATTGAAGCACAATCAATATCAAACAGATAACCGCACCCTGTAGAAAGTTTGTATATAGCGTCAGCAAGTCCGTCAGAAGAATCCATCATTGCAATATTTTTTATTCCGTTTTCAAAAGCGGTCTGCATAATTATTTCACTTTTTTCTATTTGTGCAGCAGGTAAAAGGTGTTTGTTTATAAGTTCTTCAGGTTGTTTCTTTTCTTCAAACAGTAATTTTAAACCGCCTGCACTGCTTCCGTGGGTACCCGTTACAACAATTATGTCATCAGGTTTTGCACAGTTTCTTGAAACCTTGACGGTATTATACTTTTTGCCGATTGCACAGATTGAAACAAAAACTTTATCCGCTCCCGTCAAATCTCCGCCGGCTACTTTTACTTTGTATTTTGAAATTGCAATTTGTACACCTTTGTAAAATTCTTCAACAAAATTTTTGTCAATATTTTTAGGCAATGAAAGCGATATTGTTATATAAAGAGGTTCTGCACCGGCAGCAGCAAGGTCTGAAAGGTTAACATTTACCGCTTTTTGTGCCAGTGTTAGAGCATCGGTTGTGTTTAGCATAAAATGTACGCCTTCGACCAGAGTGTCTTGCGTTATACAGATATCAAACTCTTTTAAGTAGGCACAATCATCACCTAAAAGTGATGAATCGGAAAGCGTTTTATTTATAATATCCAGATACTCAAGTTCTTTCATAAGAATATTTTAGCAGGAATTTGTTATTTTAAAATTATTTGAACTAAGCAAAAATTTTGTACATTCGTTTGAAAATGTATCAATCTTTGATGTCTTTAATTTGCCTTTTGGGTGATTTAATATGTTGTGTTTGAAATGTATATTGTATTGTTATATCATGAAATGCGGCAGTAAAATTTTTAGAAAATTTTAGTTTATGGATAAAACCGGAGAAAAAATCTTTTTAATAATAAACCTTTCTTTCTTTGGTGATGTGCTTTTAACAAACGCATTGTGCAGGAACATTAAACAAAATTATCCAGATTCAAAGATTGTGTTTTGTGTGAACAAAAATTTTTATGAGGCTGCAAAATATCAAACTTGCGTGGATGATGTTATTTGTTTTGACAAACACGGCGAACATAGCGGTGTTATCGGATTAATTAAATTCGTATTAAACTGTCCTTACCGTAATAAAATTGATACTGCTTTTATAATTTATGCAAACGACAGGGGAATAGTACTTTCATATCTTTTGGGCTGTAAAAATCGAATTTCAGGGGCTTTGAGGATTGTTAAACACCTGCTTACAAAAAACTTTTTTGATTTTGAAAATTTTAAACACATGCAGGACTTAAACGCCAGCATGATAAAAGCACTAACAGGTAAAACCGCAGTTGTTTACCCGATAAAATATATTCCTGACCTTAGTGCCGATACTTTTATTGATAAATTGCAACAAACTTATAAAGGAAAAGAAATAGTTGCACTTTGTGCTACCAGCAAAAACAAAGAAAAAGATATGCAGCCTCAAATTGGTGCTCAGCTTGTTGAAAAGCTAACTTCTGCAGGAAAAACGGTTTTTTACGTCGGTGCCGGTAAAGAGGCAAGAAAATTTGCCGACGGGATGAAAAAACTAGGCTGTGTAAATTTCGTTGATTTAGCCGGTGTAACTACGATAAATCAGCTTGCACGTGTGTTAACAATGTGTCAGGGGCTGATTAGTGTTGATACAGGTACAATGCACCTCGCCTGTGCACTTGATGTCCCGGTTGCAGGTATTTTTTATAAAACGGATACTATAGAAAGATGGGCACCGAGGGATTTTTTGTACAAGTCCGTTGTTGTTGACAGAGATTATTCCGCTGATTATATACTGCAAAAATTTAATACGCTTTTGTAAAAAATTTATGCGTCAGGTTTCCGTCCGTGATTTTAGATTAATTTAGTCCGCAGAAGAAAAAGCCTTTTTGATAGATTCTTCATACGGCGGATACAGCACACCTTTTTCTGTAATTATGCCTTTAATCAGGGCTGCCGGAGTTACGTCAAATCCCGGGTTTATAACATTTATACCTTCTGCGCAGACGGTTTTTCCGTTAATGTGTGTGACTTCTTCGTGGCTTCTTTCTTCAATAGGAATTTCTTTGCCTGTTTGAATAGAGGTGTCAATCGTTGATAAAGGTGCTGCAATATAAAACGGTACATTATGATAATTTGCGACAATAGCAAGGTTGTAGGTGCCGATTTTATTGGCTGTGTCACCGTTTGAAGCGATTCTGTCCGCACCGACCACCACCATATCTATCATGCCTTTGTTCATAAAATAACCGCTCATTCCGTCAGTAATAAGCGTTACAGGAATACCATCCATTGCAAGTTCAAAAGTGGTAATACGTGCACCTTGTTGTCTGGGGCGGGTTTCGTCGGCAAAAACCTGTATTGTGTTATCGTTGGCAAAAGCGGAACGTACAACACCTAAAGCGGTGCCGTAACCTACGGTTGCAAGTGCGCCGGCATTGCAATGGGTAAGGATTGTTGCACCTTTTTTAGGTACAAGTTTTGCACCGTTGTCCCCGATTTTTTTATTTATTTCAATGTCTTCGTTTTCGAGCTGAATGCCGTGGTCTATAAGCATTTGAACCATTTCCGGAACAGATTTGCCGCTGTTTTTAATATAATCATACTGCTTATCTACCGCCCACATAAGGTTTACTGCTGTCGGACGGGAACTTTTCAGGTATTGTGCTCTGAGTTTTAATTCTTGTAAAAATTTTTGAGGGTCAGTTGTGGTTTTTGCAATCTCTAACGCTGCAAGTGCCATACCGTGAGCACCGGCAATACCTATAGCAGGAGCTCCTCTGACTATCATAGTTTTTATGGCGTCATACATATCGTCAGAAGTTGTTATGTCAACAAGTTTGTACTCATAAGGTATCAAAAGCTGGTCAACCATTCTTGAGGCGTTTTTGTCTTTTACCCATTCTATAGTTTTTATTTTTGATTTAAAATCCATTCCTTTTTCCTTTTATTTTATTCTTTAATATCAATATCTGTTTGTGCTTCTTCTGGTTTAGGTTCTATCTGGTTGTAGATATACATCGTAACCATCCCGGAAAAAGAATTTGTTAATGAAAAAAGCAAAGCCACAAAGAAAAGCAGCATAATCAGTACAAACAATCCGCCGTGCAGTATCGGATCACTGATTACCGAGTAAAAAGAATATTTGTTAATAAAAGAAATTATCATAGCCAGCGGGAAAAAAGATATTGAAAATCCCCAGAAAGATATAAAACCTATAATTGCACCGTATATTGCCCCCTGTTTTATATCAAGTATTCCCATCATTTGCATTTTTTTCATGTAGACCATGATTATTGGTGCTGCAAACAAAAACAGAGCAAAAAATGAAAAATTTCTGACAAACGGTATTATGGTCAACACTCCCAATATAAGCCCTAATATTGCGGATAATATTGACATTTGTTTAAATAAAATTTCTTTTATAAGCATTTTTGTTCCTTTATTTTATTAACTTTATTAATTTTATAATAAAATCATTAAGATATACAGCGTAATTCTACTTCCGCATTTCTTGCGTGACACACTGCTATTGCAATGGAATCTACCGTATCATCGAGCTTTGGCCATACATTTCCGTTTGTTTCGACCATACGTCTTACACCTTCTGCCACTTCTGTTTTAGAAGCTCGTCCATAACCTGTTATTGTTTGTTTTACAACAATCGGAGTGTATTCGTATGCGTCAATCGAGTATTTTTCAAGCAGCATTAAAATTACACCTCTCGCCTGTGCAACAGGTATAATTGTTTTCTGGTTTTTGAAAAAATAGAGTTTTTCTACTCCTGCGCAATCTGGTTTATATTTGTTTATAATCTGTTCTAAATCTCCGGAAATTTCTAAGAGTCTGCCGGCATCAGTTTTATTTTTATCTGTTTGAATTGAACCTGAGGCTGTCAGATTGTAAACACCATCAACAGCATCTATAATGCTGTAGCCGACTATTGCTATTCCCGGATCAAGCCCCAATATTCTCATAAATACAATTATAAATCAGCTGTAGAGAAAAACAAACTTTTATTATTTTGCAATATTTATTCAGTAAGTGCGCAGCAGATTCTGTTTTTAGAGTTTCTCCGTCATTACCCGTTTTGATATTTCAAAATCCGGAAGGTCGTTGCCTTCTGCAATATCCAGCGGGTTTGGATTCTTCATCCAGAAGTCAATAGAGTCTTTATGTATGTAATTTTTGGCTTTTGCTGTTATAAGGTCAATAATTTCTTGTTTTGATTTCTCCTGATAAGCTTCTATACCTGCAAAATCGAGAACCTTTTGAAAATTCTTTTTCATAACGTAAAAAGCATTTTCCATACCTTTGCCGTCGGTTTTTCTTCTCGTTTCTGCAGCGTTAATCGGCAGCCCGGAAGGCTGTTTCATATCTATTTTTTCACCGGCGACTTCGCTGCGGAGCCTGCGTGCGTTTTCTTCCCCGATTAAAGGCTCAAGCTCTTTTATATCCTGTCTGGTAAGCAGATAACCGTTGTGGAAATTATCCACGCTTATGGATACCGGACGGTATGATGTACGGAAGTTGACGTTTGCATTGCAGCCCTGAGCGTCTAAAGGAATATCAATATTTGGTACTTCATATCCGTTTTGGAACAGCAGTACTTCTCTAATCGTGAGCGGTTTTGTTTTATCCGCACGGTGTTTGTCAAGATAATAGAGCGTGTATTTAAGCATATCCACCGTGCCTTTTACATCGGCAAAAGCATCGTGGGCGTTTTCCATATTCTTTGCAAAGAAATACCTGTACTGATTAGACAACCTTTTTTGCGCTCCGACGTACGGGTGGATTCTTTGTATCAGCAAAAACGGGTCAATAACTTTAAAATATCTTTTTGGCTTCAAAGTATCTGCGGAATACGCATTGTGCTCTTTTATGGCATTATTGAGCATTGTTATGTCGAATTGAGAATTGTAGGCTACAATTATTCCGTTTTTCTTGTTCAAATAGTTGTTTACAAAAGGTTTTAAGACCTGTTCCATAACCGGAGCTGATTTTACATCATCGTCATAAATTCCGTGTACGTCGGAAGCAGCTTTCGGGATGGGGATTTCAGGGTTAATAAGCTGACTCATCGCACTTTCTTCAACTATTTTACCGTTTTTCAACTGAATAGCACCGATTTGAATAATTCTGTCAAGCTGTTTGTTTTCATCCGATATGTTTGTACCCGTTGTTTCCGTATCGAAAACAACCGCATCTATACAGATATTGCCGCCGGCATCCGTAATCGGTTTGTCCAGTGATTTGTGGCGTCTTGTGTCTAATAGTTCTTCAAGGTTTGTGGCAAAAGATTTGTCTTTATAAATATCGTATTTTAAATCTTTAGACGGAGGTTCTTTTACGTAGCGTGAATCTATTGAATGCGATGTAGCAAGAGCTTTTTTGCGGTTTGTGTAGTTAAAGCGTCTTACCCATGTTGTTTCGTAACCTTCAGCAAGTGCGTTTGCCTGAAGAAATACGTAAAAATCAAGCGGGGTTGCTTTTTTCCAATCAAGAGGCTCTTTGCTTAAGTATTTCCATCCGACTTTAGAAAAATCGTACCACTCTGCCTGACCGATTTCGTTTTTTTCCATCAGTCCAAGACCCTGATATTTTTTGTCTTTAACTTTTCTGGTAAAGTTATTTTCAAAAAAATCGCCTTTAAAGCTGAGTGCATAATTTTTGTTGAGTACGGGAACAAAATACGGGATATCGACAGTAACGGAATTGTCTTCGCCGCTGTTGCTGTAAACAGGTGTTTTTAAGGTGATGTGGGCACCTTGTGTTTGATTTTTGTTATTCCGGTATAAATTAACAGCAGTAATTTTCATATTAACCTACCAAATCCAATTTAGAAGCAGTGCCTGCAATCATAGGCGGTGCTTCGTAAAATCTGTTTTTAACTTTTTCGTACTCTGATTCCGAGTGTTTCCAGTCTTTTTCAAACTGTTTTAAAAATACTCCGGCAAGAATGGGTTTTTCAAAGGCGATTGCAGCTTCGTTATTGCCACGTTTGTATTTTTCTTTTGCGTTGTTTCTGTCAATTATTATTTTGTAATAACCTTTTATTGTGTTTAAATCAGAGCGGTCTTTTACGCCGAATTCGTATATTTTGTCCTGTAATCTTATTTTAGCGGAACCGGTTTCGTTAATTTCATTCACGGCTTTTTGGATTTTGCCACGTCTTAATAGAACTTCTTTGTAATCAAGTTTTTTCCTTATCAAAGGCGGTAGCCCTACTGCGTTTTCGTATTTTTCAACAGTTTTTAAATACCCGACTATTTCTTTATTGATTAAATCCGTGTATTTTTCGTAATCTTCTCTCTGACCTTTTTTAAGGTTTTGATTCATTGCCATAGCCGACCAGTTAGCCGAACCTATAAGCACCTCTTTGTCGTCAAACACTGCCCATTTTCCGTGCATTCTCTGGGTAATTTTTGCGTCTGTTTTGTACTGGCGCACCTCTATGTTGTTTTCCACAAGCTTTTGATATGCAGTGTTGCAGTAGGGAAATTCTTCAATAATGGATGGGTCTACGATGATTTTTGCGTCCAGCTCGCCGTTATGAACACGGTCGATTATGGTTTGGATAATTTCTTTATCAGAAAGTACAAACAGTTCAGCTCTCAGTTTTTTAGCGGTTTTAACTTTATCCATAACATATCGTCTTATGGATTCCGAGCCCTGTTCGCCTATGTATGCAAGTTCTCTGGGTTTTGTTGACAAAACTTTTATAGCAGGATTTTCTACCGGATTTCTTTTAATAATATCTAATTTTTCAAGATTTTTTTCATCGTAGCGGTTTCTGTCTTCGTCATTGTTATAAAGTTCGCCGACGATTTTCATATACTCCACGTTTTCATCTTTAATTTCTTTGTTTAATCCTTTATAAAACTGCTGCTCGTCCTCGGTAAGCGGACCGGCAACTATTTTTGTGCGTCCGAGTCTTTGCCAGGAGAAAGCCCAGTCTTTGTTAAAAATTTCGTTTAAGATATTATCGACCTCTGAATTTTTATAGCCGGGGCGTGTTTCTACAGCAACGCAGGCATCGTGGTTTGCTGTTGAGTGAGTGCCCCAGTTCATACCGCCTATAATAAGTTTTTTTCCGTCAACAGCGACGAGTTTTACGTGCTGCAATGCTGCGCCGCTTTGTGCCGGACGGGGATAAGGCACTACATCAATTCCGTTGTTTTTTAGATATCTTATCATATCCTGATTGTTGTAATGCCTTGTCGGAATCCCGGTTCCGTCCATGTACCACTTGTGTGCATCAAGTATAATCTGGACTTTCAGGTCAGGGTTTTCTTTTTTCTTTTTAATGATTATCGGCAGCAGGCTGTTGTGCTGTTCAAAGCCCGAAACCACCTCTGCACCGTTAGACGGCCAGCGGTGCCCGTCGATTGAAGGGTGCTGGAATTCAAACATTTCTATCTGGATTGAATTTTGTGCACTTTTTATGTATTCAACAGCCTTGTCAAAAATTTGTTCGCCGTCAATAAGTGTTGTAACATTTGTTTTGCCTACAATAGCCGTCTTTGAGTTTTCTGGTATTACCTGAGGAATGTATGCAAGAGATTTTATGTTCTGTATAAGATATTCCGTGCGTGAAAGCCCGAGTTTATTTGCATTTTCGGCAATCTTTTTTGCAACAAAAAACGATACATCCTCAAGCGCAACAGGGTGATCCTTTTTCGGAGTTTTTACGACAGGTTTTGGTATCTGTTTTTGATAACTGTCCTGAGGATTTGAGGCAAACGAAGGGCACTGCTTCACAACATACAAAAAAGGTGAAATCGCAATATTATTCATAACACCAACTTCCGAACAAAAAGACCACTCTTATCTTCATTATGAATATGTATTTACATTTTCTCAAGAGTTTGTAACAAAATTTTTATAAACAGTTATGAAATTACTACAACTGTGGTATAAAATAATTATGCTATTACCTGTTTCAATATTTATTAATAAAAACAGGCAGCCTGAAACATTAGCAGGAAAATATTTGTTCCCCGATAAATTCTCCCCGAAACTGTTACGTGCGCCTGTTGCCGATACCGTAAGTTTTAAAGCTGTGGTGCAAAATACCTGCGCAGACGGTGCCGGCTCTTTTAAAAACTATGCAATGGACGAAAATAACCCCGACTGGTCTATTGCAATAAAAAGATATACTCCGATTGAGAAAAAAAATAATGATATCAGAACGGAATTTGAACGTGACAGAAACCGCATAATGCACTCTGAGGGTTTTGACAGGCTGCGTTTTAAAACACAGGTTTTTCCGGTTTGTGAAAACGATATGGTTTCTACCCGCAGCACTCACGTTTTGCAGGTATCGGACATTGCAAGAAATATCTCAAAAAAACTCGGGCTTAATGAGGATTTGACAGAAACTATTGCAATGGGGCACGATATCGGACACTCTCCCTTCGGACATGACGGCGAAAAAACGCTTAATGCAATTGCTAAAAAAGAAGGGCTTCCCTCGTTCTGGCATGAAAAAAATAGTCTGCGAATGATAGACAATATACTTACGCTCTTAAATAGCAAAGGGCAGCAAAACAATCTCGGGCTTACTTATGCGGTGCGTGACGGGATTATTAACCACTGCGGAGAGCTTGACCAGAATTTTATAAAACCCCGTAAAACCCCTGTTGACCTTTATTCAATACAAAAAGCAGGCGAGGTTGAACCCTACAGCTGGGAGGGTGTTGTTGTTAAAATTTCTGATAAAATTGCTTACATCGGCAGAGATATTGAAGACGCAACAAAACTGGGGATTTTAACTGACAAGAATCATCAGGAGTTGAACCAAATTTTAAAAACTTACCTGCCTGATTCTGATTATCAGGTCAATAACACATCTTTAATCAGCCTGTTTGTAAACGATCTTGTTAAAAATTCATCGCCGCAAAAAGGCATAGGTTTTTCCAAACCCGTGTTCGATTTGATGAATGCAATAAAAAAATACAATTATGAACACATTTATCTCAAAACAAGCGCAAAAAAAATTAATCAAAGCGGATGTGACAAAATTATTACGGCTATATACAATCATTATTTAAGTTTTTACAACGGCAGCAATACAATAGAGAACCTATCAAAGACCAACGGCAATAAATACAATGCCAATTTTAAAGACTGGCTTGTTAAATATAGCGCAAACCCTTATCGTCCGAAGGAATATCAAAACAAAATAATTTATGATCTGAATAACCCCCAAGACTACAAGCAGGCTGTTATCGATTATATTTCCGGCATGACCGATAAATACGCCATCAGCACTTATGAGTCAATAATTTCTCATTAATATTCTTATATGGGCATAAAATTTTTATAAAATTCTATGAATAAATAAATGATTTATTTTATATAAGTCAACCTGATTGTCAATTGCTATTTAATGAAAAATATGCTATTGAATAAGTAGGAAATGGAGGTATTTTATGTTTAGAAGTTCAAATCCGGTTTTATCCAGAATGGATAGCCGTGATATAGAGATGTTAAACAGCAAGCCGATGACTGTTAACGGCACTATTGGAAAAGCTTTTGCACTGATATTGATTGCATTTGTTGCGGCGGCGGCAATGGTTTATGAGGCATTAATGGGTTATACGGATAAGATGATGACCGTTATGATGGTTGCTCTTGTCGTCGGGTTAATCAGCGGTTTGGCTGCGACTTTTTTGCCAAAATGGGCTAAATTTTTGGCTCCTGTATATGCGTTTGCTGAAGGTGCACTGCTGGGCGGGCTTTCATTATTTCTTGAGGTGAAATTTCCCGGTATTGCGGTACAAGCAATCACGGGGACATTTGTTGCTTTTCTTGTTATGCTCTTTTTGTACAGAGTTAATGCCATCAGAGCAACGGAAAAATTTCGTGCAACAATGTCTGCTGCTTTATTAACAATATTGATACTTTATGTCGTTGATTTAGTCGGCGGTTTCTTTAATTTTTCAATCCCGTTTGTATCAGGCAACGGTGTAATGGCTGTTGCTTTCAGCTCAATAGTCGTAGTTATTGCAGCCTTATGCCTTATTCTTGACTTTGATTTTATAGAAAAAGGTGCACAGAACAATCTGCCTAAAGACTTTGAGTGGTACGGTGCTTTTGGTCTTACTGTTACGCTGGTATGGCTGTATATTGAAATTTTGAAACTAATAGCTCTCTTAAGAGGAGATGAGTAGTCACCTTATATCAAAAAACTTGTGTACCTGACCGATGAGTCTTGTTTGGTGATAGTTTTCAGAACAATAATTAAAGGTTTCCATGATTTTTTCGTGCGAAACCTTTATTGTGTTTTTGTCCATTTTAGGCTGCAAAATTATTTGTATATTGTATTTTTTAGCAAGACTCAGGCATTCGTTTAACTCATAATCTTTTATATTGTCGTCAAAAACAAGCTTTGCAAATGTATCTTTTTGGTTTTGTACTGCGATATTTAAGAATTCATCGTGCATTGCATACACATCGCCTATTTTTGCACTGGAGTCGAGTTTAAAGTCCATAGAGATAATATCAATATAATTTATGACGGATTCTAACGGTTTTGGCAGTGTTCCGTTTGTTTCCAGATATATTTTAAGGTTTAATTTTTTTAGTTCAGGTAAAAACTCCCTTAAAAATTCATAATGCAAAAGAGGCTCGCCGCCTGTCAGGCTGACGGAATGCATTGCCTGTAAATTAAAAGTTTTGACTTTTTCCAGCAGCGACTCCACGCTGTATTGCTCGCCTTTGTCAAACTCTGTGTCGCAATAGTCGCAAAGCAGATTGCAGCCGCAGAACCTTATAAAAAGCTGTCTGTAACCTATATACGAACCTTCTCCCTGTATTGAATCGAATATTTCCGCAATTTTTGTTTTATTTGTCATTTAATAAGTTCTCCCTGACATTGTGTTTGGAAATGAGTTTTAGTTGTTTATAAAGCTCAAGCTCTTTTTCTGTCATATCTTTAGGCACTGTTATTTTGACGGTAACAATCTGGTCGCCTTTTTTATTCTTCCCCGTACCCTGTTGTGACAGTCTGAATTTTTGCCCTGTTGTTGTATAAGGCGGAATTTTCATCGTAACATTGCCTGATAATGTAGGTACTTCAATATTTGCACCTAATACGGCTTCAAACGGAGTGATAGGAACTTCGCAAAGTACGTTGTTGCCTTCGTATTTAAAAAAGCTGCTTTCTTCTATGTCAATAAAAAGATATAAATCCCCGCTTTTGCCGCCGTTGTAACCTTTGTTGCCTTCATTTGCAATCCTTATTTTTGCACCTTTTTTAATGCCTGCGGGGATTTTTACGCTGAGCTTTTTGTGAATGGATATTTCACCTGTTCCTTTGCATAAAGGGCATTTCGCTCCGTTAATAAACCTTCTGCCTTCGCATTTTGGGCATCTTTCGCTGTGCAAGACATTTACTGTTCTGTTTGTGCCTGAAATTGCCTCTGAAATTTTTATTGTAACGTTTAAATTTATATCTCTGCCGTTTTCGGGTTTAAGTTTTTTCTTTTCTTCTTTTGGCTTTTTGGGGGCGGATTCGCCGGTAAATAAACCGTCTAAAATGTTTTCAAATACCTGAGAAAAAGTGCTTTTGTCCTGATGATTGTTTGTATCTTTGTTTTTTGCTTTGTATTCTGTTTGAGTCCGGGTTGAAGAAGTTTCAGAATAAGCTTTTTTTGCCTGTGTTTGTGAGGTATAAGAAGAAGATTTAAAGTTAAACCCTTTTAATATGTCGTACTGGCTTTTTTTGTGTTCATCGGTTAAAACCTCGTACGCTTCCGTTATTTCTTTAAAATGAAGTATGCTTTCTGGTGAATTGTCATTGATGTCAGGGTGCCATTTGCGTGCCTGTTTGCGGTATGCGGATTTTATCTGCGCTTCGTCTGCGTCAGGCTCAACTCCTAAAATAGCATATAAGTCTTTTTGATAATACTGGTTCACTGATTTATCCGTTTTATATAATGCTCTGATACTATTATTATTAATAATATTTTATCAAAAGTCAGAATTTTCATATAGTTAACTTATACAAATTTAATTATTAGACAATTGTGGTAAGGTTAATTAGTATAGCTGCAGGATTTTTGGTTATTTTCATCAGGCATAGGCTTTCTACTAAAGAGTAGTGTAAAATTTCTTAAAAAATGATATACTATTTCCTATAGAAAAGTATAAAGGAGAGAACTATATGTCAAAAGACGATAATTCTATAATATTCGGAATGGGACTGCTGGCGGGTGTTGTCGGCGGTATTGTCGCTGCTATACTGTATGCGCCTAAGTCCGGAAAAGAAACAAGAGAAGAATTGAAAACTATAGTGAATGATTTTGCCCAAAAACATGCACCTGAGATTAAAGAAGCTAAAAAACAGGCTATGGAATCTCTTGATATGATGAAATATAAGCTTGAAAAACAGTATAATAAAATTAATGACCACTTAAAAGCCAAACAAATGGCAAAAGCAAAACGTATGGAAGACCGTTCATACGATTATACCGAATTAGAAAACTAGGAGATTAATATGTCAACAGCACTCACCGCAAGTCTTATATTACTCGTATTTGTTATAATAGCCGCAATTATTGCGCTTGTCATTTATGCAGTCAAATTCCTCATAGAGCTGACTATTTTGACAAGAAATATTAACGAAACAACTCTTATGGTAAAAAAAGACGTAGCACCAATATTGGACGAGCTTTCCACTACATTAAAACACGTAAATTCCTTTGCGCAGAATGCTGATGAGCAAATTACAACCGTGAGAAAGTTGATATCTACGGCTTTGGGTGCTATAGCAATGTTTGCCGGAAAATTTAAGTTTTTATCAGGAAGCTTCATGAAGGGCTTTATTGCTGCTTTAGCACTGTTTAGAAAAAAATAAATTTATTATAAATGTTTAAATTTGTAAAAATTATATAATATACACCATTATTTATGTTTAGAATAATGCAAATTTGGGTATTTTATATATATAATGGTGAGAATTGTTTTTAATAATTCTCTTACGTACATAAGTCCAAAGGAGAACAATTATGTCAACAGGAAAATTTTTAGCAGGTTTCATAGTCGGTGGTGTTGTTGGTGCGATTGCCGGTTTGCTGCTTGCTCCTCAATCAGGCGAAGAAACCAGAGAAATGCTTGCAAGAAACTCTGAAGAACTGAAAAACAAGGCAGAAAAAACAGTCAAAGAAATTCAGGGCAAAGCTGAAGATATCGTTTCCGATATGCAGAAAAAGGGAGATGATATTATGGAAAAAATCCAAACAATGATTAATTCTAAAAAAGAAGAAACAGCTGAAGTTAAACCGGCAGAAAATGCTGAAAAACCGGCTGAAGCTTAAATTTAAAAATAACCAAAAACCTCCTTTATAAAGGAGGTTTTTTATTGCTTAAATATTTTATTCGTTTGTTTGCTGTCGTTTAGGGAGGTTTTTCTCTGTAAAAATCGGGTTTTTAGCTATAAAAAATATATAAAATACTACTAAAAATGTAATATTAATTAACATATAAAACCATGTATTTGCAAAGTTAAGCTTTCAGTGTTATAATAATAATGTTATTAATGTTTCGGCTAGTGTAAAAACCTTACGAGGGTCGGGATGTAAGATTTTGGTATCGAAAGATGCTAAAGGATTGCAAAACCCCTCGTTTTTTTTGTCCTTTTATTCGCTTTTTGGGGGAAATTTTGCTGTTTTATTGCTTTGCCTGAGGCTGTAAAAACTTTATATTCAACACTTTGGACGGATTTATAGTTTTAGGATTTTCGATTTCTTTTATTTTTATAAAACTATCCATTTGTTTTGATATTTCTAGCATTTTTGTTCTGCTTATGAACATGTCAGTAATAAATTTTTCTTTGTTTGGATTTGGCTCAAACCCCATATTGGCATAGTATTTGCGTAAATTAATACAGCTGTTAGGCATGACATCAAGACCTATTTTTTGTGTATTAGCTTTTTCACAGTTATGAAACAGCAGTTTAAACATGCTTGCGCCGGCTAATTTTACGTTATTGTTTTTGGAAACAGGCCACGAGGCAATATTATCCAAATAACACTTAGGCATGCTTTTATAATTCATGATTGCGCATGGAGTTTTTTCTTTTACAAGCAGGAAAGAATGCTCCGGCTCGTTAAAACCTGCCATTAAAACAGCGTTGTTTATTATCTTTTTCCAGCTGCGCAAAATTTTGTCCGGATAGTGTTGTATTTCAGTCAGCGTTTTTAGCCTTATGTTTGAGGACATTTTTTCAAGAAAAGTTCTGTCGGAGTAGTCAAGCCGGTATGCGCTAAAAACTTGTTGTTCTCCGTTTTTTAATAGCGTTCTTATAAGTGCGTATTCTCTTGCTTTAAAATTAATTGTATTTTGTAACCTGTTTGTTTTTTGTATTTTCATATAATGCTCCGGCTATACAAGTGTAAATTAAGCTAAAAATTTTTTCAAATATTATTGCGAAAAAAAATAATTATTTTTATAATATTTATGAAAGGTTATTAATTTAAGTATCTCATCACAAAAATAGAGATACTTTTTTTATGTAATAAAGGAATCAATGCCCCGGCTTGTAAAATTAATATTTATCATATTGCTAGCCTTGTCGCCTGCTGTTGCGGCGGCGCAGCAGACTATAATAAATGTTCCGTCCTCTGACGTTTTGCCTTACGGGGAGATTATTTTAAAACAATCTAACAAATTCAGACCATTCGGAGCAGGACAGTACGTATCTTTAACCCCGCAAGTAATAATGGGTACAGGAAAGGATACTGAAATATCCGTTGAAGCAGGTACAAATATAGAAGATACCACATCGGTAAAGCTAAATCTTACAGCAAAAAAGGTTTTCCGTATAAAAAAGGCGGCAAGGTTTACTGTAGGCGGAACTCTTTCTCCGTCTTTAACCGAGGGGCAAAAGCCTGACAGTATGATTTATGCTCACGGGTCATACCTTTGCAAGAAAACCCGTACAACTTTTACGGCAGGCGGTTTTGTTGGTGGAAGACAGGAAATGCCTTCTCTTACCGGAGTAATGCTCGGTGTAGACCAGACTATTATACCAAACAAACTTAGAGTAGCCGTTGATTGGGTATCACGGGATGAATCCTGGGGAGTGTTCGGTGCAGGTTTAAAAATTCGTCCCGAGCCGACGACTTCAATAACAACAGCAGTACTTATTCCAAATTCCTCGCAAGACAGGGTGGCATTTTCTATTTCCATATCCAAGTATGTGGGTAAAGTGCTGCCTGAATTTGTCAGAAAAGAGGAGCAAGAACAGGGAGAAAATTTATGATGAAAAAGATTGTTGTGTATTCACTTATTACTGCATTTTTATTTACAGCAGCAAATATTGCTATGGCAAACGGGAAAAATTTTAAAGATGCAGAATGTGAGGGCAGAGATTTTTCCAATCAAAATTTAGAGGGAGCTAATTTTGAAGGCGCAGAGCTTGATAAAGCAATATTCAAAAATGCTAATCTTAAAAATGCAAACTTTAAAGGTGCTGATATAGAAGAAGCCTCGTTTGAAGGGGCAAATCTTGAGGGTGCCAATTTTGAAGATGCGGATTTAGAAGAAGCAAATCTTATGAATGCAAAGATAAAAGGTGCTAATTTTAAAAATGCGGAACTGGAATATGCGGTGTGGACAAACGGTAAACTCTGCGGTGCAGGTTCCGTGGGTTCTTGCTGGTAGCTTGTGTTCATAAGAAAATAATTATGTCGATAGTGCCGCTATAGCCTCTGTACTTAATCTGCAAGCTTTTACAGGTTTTGCTTTGATGCTGATTTTTTCTGATATGTTTACAGGTTTACATATTCTTAATTTACAATTTTAACAATTTTATATAAAAATTATGCACCCTTTTTGTTTTTTTGTTAAAATAACTGACGAGGTAAATATGCAAATCGAATTTTTGTACTCCAAAATACACAGAGCCACGGTTACGGACGCTAATTTAGAATATGTCGGTTCTATTACTATTGATGAGGAACTGATGGAAGCAGCTAATATGCTTGAAGGTATGAAGGTTGATATCCTTGATGTAAACAATGGTGAACGCTTCCAGACCTATGTTATCAAAGGTAAACGTGGTAACAGAGATATTTGCCTCAACGGTGCAGCTGCCAGAAAAGTTGCAATAGGCGACAAGGTTATTATCGTTTCTTATGCGATGATGACGCTTGAAGAAAAGGCAAAGTTTGCACCAACGGTCGTAATGGTTGATGAAAAAAATAATATTATTAAAAAAGTTTGAACTTCATAAAAAAGCCGGCAAAAAAATTTTTGTTCGGTTTTTATTTTAACAAAACAATGCAAAGGAATCCCAAATTGCAAAATACTATTTCTCAGGAATTTATATCTTCTCCCCAAACACAACTGCCAAATAAATCGCAGGATAAAATTTTTCTTCAGTATATTGAAAAAAGATTAAACAAAATTTTCTTTGATGAGGTTAATTCTGCTGATTCTATATTTAAAAAAGTCAGCAACAATGCAGTTTATAAAATGGCGTTGTTTCTTGCCGGCAACATTAAACGTTCTTGTTCAATAGGCATTGCAGGAGAAACTGCCAGCGGAAAATCAACAATAGCGTATGATATTATTAATACAATTCAGGCTTTTTCTGATGAGTATTGTATAAAAGATGTTATAACAAGGCTGAATACTGACGACTATTATTATGACCGTTCGGAAATGGTTAAAAAAGCCGGAAGTTTTGCCGAGTTTGCAAAACATTATGACCTTGATGTACCTGAGGCTTTGGAACTTGAACTAATGAAAAAGCATATAAAACAGCTGCTTTTTGGTGATACTGTTTATTTGCCAAAATATGATATGTCAGGTACGGCAATACGCAGGGATAATGTTACCAAGGCTGTTCCGTCAAAGATAATAATATCCGAGGGCTTGTTTACCTTGACGGAAAAAGTTGTTGATGCGTTTGATTTTAAAATATATGTAGATGTATCTCATAAGGTGCAAAAGTCAAGATTCTATGAACGGGCTCAGGCACGTGGGCTTGGTGATTCCGCTGACGAAGTTTATGAAAACGCATCTTCAAAAGCAAAGATTTATATACATCCTACGGCAATGAAGGCGGATATTATTCTATCCGGCGAGGCTGACCGTGCTGCATATAAAAAGTTTATAAACAAGATACTTGCTCTTGTTGAAGAAGTTTATTTTAAAGATATGATTCTGCCGCATTAAATGGAAAAGGGGAAAAGGAGAGTTTGGGTCAATGAAGTTGTGTTTGTTTCAAGGAACGTTTAACCCGATACACAATGCACATCTTAAAATTTGCGAGTATGCAAAAAAGCAGTTTGATTTTGACAAAATACTTGTTATCCCTGCAGCAAACCCGCCGCATAAATTAGTCGACAGAGATTTGGCTTATCATCGTTTGAAAATGGCGGAGATTGCAGTAAAAGACAAAGAGTATCTTGAAGTTTCAGACATTGAATATTTAAGAAGCGGGCTTTCTTATACTTATTTGACCGTAAAAGAGTTGTACAATCAGTACGATATCGACGGTAAAATAAATTTTATAATAGGTACGGACGCCTTTAAAAATATAGAAAGCTGGTATGAGGCAGACAAACTGAAAGAGCTTGTTGATTTTATTTTGTTTGTTCGTGAGGATGACAAACAACTTAAAAAAGATAAAATCTGTTTGCAAAAATTAAAAGACAAAGGGTATAATTACACTATGATGAAGATGCCTTTTCTTGATATATCTTCGTCGCAAATACGTGAGAATATTACGAACAGTATTCCTATAAAAACACTGGTTCCGAAAGAAGTGGAAAAATACATTGATAAATATGGCTTATACAGATATTAGCATACCGGAAATTGAACACTGGCTTAAAGATAATCTTGTGGAAGAACGTTATATTCATTCGCTCGGAGTAATGGAAGCAGCGGTTGAACTTGCACAAATGTTTAATCTTGATGTTGAAAAAGCCAGATTAGCAGGTCTTTTGCATGATGCGGCAAAGTGTTTTCCGAACGAAGAACTTTTAGATATCATAAAAGAACATATCCCTGAGGTTCATGAGTGTGAGTTGTTGAATTATAAAACACTGCATGCACCGGTGAGTGCTTATCTTGCACAAACAAAATTTAATGTTACTGATAAAGATATTTTAGATGCTATCAGGTGGCACACTCTCGGCAGATGTTCTATGACGGATTTTGAAAAGATAATATTTCTGGCTGATAAAATTGAAGCAAGAACAAGAGATTTAACCTTTAGACAGGAATGCTTTGAGCTGTTAAAAGAAGATAACGGTCTTGATAAAGCGTTGTTTAAGTGCTTTGAAGCAACTATAAAAAGTCTTGTAGACAGAAGGCTTGCTATTTGTCATATAACTATTGACGTTTATAACGAGCTTTTGGCAAAAATATCCGCTTAAGAGTTTTATGCTGTGGATGTCTGAGTGGGACCTCGCTTGTAGGAGTGGTACACGGAGTGCGAGTGGCACCGAGTCTAGCATTTTACGACTCTGCCGAAGAAACAATTAAGTATTGTTTCTGAGAGGTAGACCCCATGTACTTGTTGCGAGTGCCTGGGTTATAAGATGGCGGTTGAACTTGTTTTATGCACTCGTTCAATAAGTTATCGGGGTCAGTTGACTATATGAAATATAGTTCAATTAACTAATGTTAAAGATTAGTCATAATTGTGATTTATTGTAAAATATTAGTATGTTGAAAAATTTCATAATCATAATTTTTATATTCATAATCAACTTATTTAATTGGGCGGCAGCAGCAGAAAATTACAAAATAAATTCGGTTCATTTTGATAATTCCGATAATGTAATATTTCTCGCATCTCCGTCAAAAGTTCAGTATATCAATGTAAAATCAATGAAGCTTAAAGAGCCGGACAGGTTGATTTTTGATATAGATAACTGTGTTTTGACACGTCCTAATTCAGGCTGGTCATTTAAAAACAGTGACATACAGGAAGTAAAAGTTTCGCAGTTTACAACAAATCCTAATGTTGTAAGGGTCGTAATTACTTATAACAAGGATTTTAAAGCGGATAAGGTAAGAATCCACAGAGTTGATAATAATCTTGTGATTTCTTATAACAAAAATCTTTTTCCTCAAAATGACCTGAGAAGCGTTTATAATGACGAAAAAGCAGAGGTAAATTATTACGAATACACAACATTTAATGAGGAGGAAAAAACAACAACTCAGCCTGCTGACAATACGTCAGGCACTGTTGCGGTAAAGGCGTTTAATTCAAAAGGCGAGCTTGTAAAACAGGATGCTTCTAAAATTGTGGTTGATAATACACCTGTTTCTAAACTCAAATCTTCTTTTTATGTTAATAAAATAGATATAAAGAGGGGAAATGCACTTATTAGAGGTGTCGGTTCAATCGGCGTGGAAAAGCCTTTTGTTGTAAAAGAGCCGGACAGACTGGTGTTTGATTTGCCAAACACCTATGTTGCGCAGGATATCAGGAACAAAGAGTTTGTTTTGTCAGAAAAAGAAACAATAAAAATAGGACAATTTGAGCCAACAAAAGCACGTATAGTTGTTACTACCACAGAGCCAGATAAATTTCGTCCTATATATTCTTATGATTCGCAGAGTATTTTTCTTGCACATGATGACAGAATACTCGGTTTAACTTTTTATGACAAAACTTCGGCTATATATACATACAGTGCCAAAAAGAATAACGATACAACCGATACATTGCAGTTTACATTCACAGAGCCTGTTGTTCATTCCATAAAAAAGCTTAATAATGTTCTGGAGGTGAATCTGTATAACTGTTCCGGATTTAATCATGAGGCTTATAAAAAAAATCTTACCTCAGAGGTTTTTGCAAAATTGCGAACAGAAGCTTTGCTGCCTTATGGTATCAAGATGATTATCCCCGTTAAAAATACTACTCTTGTTGATTACAAACAAAGTTTTGACAATAAACAACTAAGCCTGCAGCTTACAACACCAAAAGATGCGGAAATTAATAAAACCGGTCCGTTGTTTATAAAACGGAATCCTAATGTTAAAACTATAGTTATCGACCCCGGACACGGCGGAAGTGATGTCGGGGCAACCAGAGAAGGAGTTTATGAAAAAGATATTACTCTGGATATTTCTAAACGACTTGCAAAAATTCTTGATAAAAAAGGCTATAACGTCCTGTTGATAAGAGATAAGGATGAAACGGTATCTCTGCAGGACAGAGTTAAATATACTGAGGACAATCACGGTGATTTGTTTGTCAGCATACACGTTAACTCGAGTGTAACCCCTGAGGGTGTAGGGCTGGAAACACATTATTTTACAGATCAGTCCTATGACTTTGCACAGGTTGTTCACAAAGAGTTTGCAGAAGCAATAAAATCAAAAGACAGAGGATTGTTTAAGTCAAGATTTTATGTTATAAAAAATACTACCTGTCCGTCTATACTTGTTGAAACAGGTTTTATATCAAACCCTGAGGAACGTAAAGAGCTGATGACTTCCGAAAGAAGACAAAAAACAGCAGAAGCCATTGCTAAAGGAATACAAAAATATCTGGGTAAAGAGTGATGGAAACATTTGATAACGCAGTTGATACAAATACAAGAGCAATCGGAGTAATGGATTCCGGTGTGGGCGGACTAACTGTTTTAAAACAGCTTTTGTCTGTTTGTCCGGATGAAAATTATATTTATTTTGGCGATACAAAAAATTTGCCTTACGGCGGAAAATCAAAAGCTCAGCTGGTAGAAATTGTTAAAGAGATTTTTGAATTTTTTGAAACTCAAAAAGTTAAAGCGGTTGTGCTAGCGTGTAATACAACCTCTGCCACTGCATACGAAGAACTTAAAGACAAATATCCGTTTAAAATATATCCTTTGATACAAAGTGTTGCCAGATATATGTCGGCGGATAAAGGGCTTTTAAAACTCGGGGTGATGGCAACGGAAGCCACAGTGAAAACAAAAACTTATACAAAAGAATTTAAAAAATATAATCCCGATATCGAGGTAATAGAACAGTCCTGCCCGTTGTGGGTTCCTATAGTAGAAAATCAGATAATAAACTATGATGAAAATGAGGCGATATACGGATATTTAAAAAATGTGCTTGCTTTTAACCCTCAAAAAATCATACTCGGCTGTACGCATTATCCGTATCTAATGGATAAAATAGCAAAATACGCCCCGAAGGAATTGTTTATAAATCCTGCACAGATATTTGCAAGGTATATAGCTGATGATTTAAAACAAAATAATATGCTCAATCCTTTATCCGGCGGCAGTGTACATTATTATGCAAGCTCCAATCCGGAACATTTTAAAAAGAATGCCAGGATGTTTATGGAAATAGATGAAATGCCGGGATTGGTCGAAATATAAATGTTTTGTGATTTAAAAATTTGTATATAAATAATATATGAATTTTTGTTAAGAATTGCGCAATTTTAGCAGAGAGAAATACTTTATATATATATGAAAGCTCTCTCTTCTTATTTAAATTTTAAGACCCCGAGGGGTCTTTTTTTTATGCTGATAATAAATATGTCTGGAACCTCTTGTATTGATTGAGAGTGACCTTATAATAATTTAAAATAGTTATAATTTCGATTTTAGAAGTAATCGAGATGATGAGTTTTGATTTTCTCTTAATTTAATATATTTTGATAGGTATTTTTTGCTTATAATGGATTCAGGGTAGTACCACACTCCCGCCGCACACGCATTTTACTAAGAAATCTGCGGAAAGGGGGTGAAAATATGACCAAGATAATAATAAAGACCGTTATAACGGTTCTTATAACGGTCTTACAAATTATCATTTATTGGTTATAGGGTACTAAGTGAAGCTCTAAGGAAGTACCATTTCTTTAGGGCTTCCCCCTACATTTATAGTATAACATATTTGACTTAAATATCAACTTTGCCAACTTTGTGTTTTTGGGCTTATCTTAATTTAAAATATGTTATAATCTTGTGAATAGAGCTGCCCGCAGCGCAACCGTTTTGATTTTCTCTTAATTTAAAATATGTTATAATTATAAAGCGGGCGGGTGATGAAATGTTGGAGTTTTGATTTTCTCTTAATTTAAAATATGTTATAATTAATTTTTACCGTATAACAATTTCAATTCAGTTTTGATTTTCTCTTAATTTAAAATATGTTATAATTTTGTGAAATGTTGTATTTTATCTTTAACGGTTTTGATTTTCTCTTAATTTAAAATATGTTATAATATCTGTAAAAATATCTCCTTGACCATTTTAGTTTTGATTTTCTCTTAATTTAAAATATGTTATAATTTTAGCTGCTTCTGCCTGCATGAACGCTGAGTTTTGATTTTCTCTTAATTTAAAATATGTTATAATAGCAACTGATTTCTTATACAACGACAATTTGTTTTGATTTTCTCTTAATTTAAAATATGTTATAATATAAAAGACGGTAAGGAAATATTCTTATTTGTTTTGATTTTCTCTTAATTTAAAATATGTTATAATGGGGATGTAGAAGTAAAAGAACTTAATATTGTTTTGATTTTCTCTTAATTTAAAATATGTTATAATTAATAATATAACATTATTATACCTCCTATAGTTTTGATTTTCTCTTAATTTAAAATATGTTATAATAATAAAAAAACTTAACGAAACAAAAATATTGTTTTGATTTTCTCTTAATTTAAAATATGTTATAATAATTATAACGCATTTTCGTAAGCAGTAATTGTTTTGATTTTCTCTTAATTTAAAATATGTTATAATAAGATAAAGTATTTATTGAACTTTTATTAAGTTTTGATTTTCTCTTAATTTAAAATATGTTATAATTACAAACTTTATGAGAGGTTGAGTGTAGTTGTTTTGATTTTCTCTTAATTTAAAATATGTTATAATATAAATTTATGACAAAAACTGTAGTCGAAAGTTTTGATTTTCTCTTAATTTAAAATATGTTATAATATATTTTTTATATTGGTAAATTCCGTTATAGTTTTGATTTTCTCTTAATTTAAAATATGTTATAATATCAAAATATACAAGAAACATTAGACGCGGGTTTTGATTTTCTCTTAATTTAAAATATGTTATAATATTCTAGCAAGCCCTCTGTTGCTAAGTCATGTTTTGATTTTCTCTTAATTTAAAATATGTTATAATGCATTTAATGATTACATTAACAATCAGATGTTTTGATTTTCTCTTAATTTAAAATATGTTATAATAGAGCTTTGATTTTAAGTGTTTAGATGTAGTTTTGATTTTCTCTTAATTTAAAATATGTTATAATAAACGAACACTAGCTATACAGTCAGATAGTGTTTTGATTTTCTCTTAATTTAAAATATGTTATAATGTATAGTTATGACTAGAACATTCCCCAATAGTTTTGATTTTCTCTTAATTTAAAATATGTTATAATACAAATTAGCTCGTAAAAAGACTTTAACAGTTTTGATTTTCTCTTAATTTAAAATATGTTATAATTCTAACAAAACAGGCATAAGTTACAAACATGTTTTGATTTTCTCTTAATTTAAAATATGTTATAATGAAGTGCCTACGCCTCCTGTTGCTCCTGCTGTTTTGATTTTCTCTTAATTTAAAATATGTTATAATCAGGCAAATTTGTAGTGTCTTTGGACTGTTGTTTTGATTTTCTCTTAATTTAAAATATGTTATAATAGGTTGTGAATATGTATGTGTTCCTTGTGGGTTTTGATTTTCTCTTAATTTAAAATATGTTATAATTCGCTTCGAAACATAAGCCACTAGAACTAGTTTTGATTTTCTCTTAATTTAAAATATGTTATAATATCAACGGCGAGGATAACACGGCGGAATATGTTTTGATTTTCTCTTAATTTAAAATATGTTATAATTATATACGGCGGCTTTGCCCTCTGGTATTTGTTTTGATTTTCTCTTAATTTAAAATATGTTATAATAGGATATACAAAATTGAATAAATGATATATAATACAA
>CALUSA010000025.1 GCA_944323275.1 Candidatus Gastranaerophilales bacterium | reverse complement strand
ATTCATAACTCTAAAGAGCCTGATTAAAATTGTATTTTTTATTTTTTATAATAATATTAAAATATGAGTCAAGATTTAAAAAGGACATTATCACTCCCCGACGCTATATCAATAGTTGCAGGCTCAATGATAGGGTGCGGAATTTTTATTGTTTCTGCAGATATAGCAAGACAGGTAAACTCCGGTCTTTTGCTTATAATAGTTTGGCTGGCTGCCGGTTTTATCACTATGTGCGGCGGTTTATCGCTTTGCGAACTTGCCTCTAACATTACAGATGAGGGCGGGCAATATGTCTATTTAAAAAAAATATTTAATGAACAAATAGCTTTTTTATACGGCTGGACACTCTTTCTTGTAATACAAACAGGTACTATCGCCGCAGTATGTGTGGCTTTTGCAAAATTTTTCGGTATTCTTGTACCGTTTATTAACACAGAAAATCTTGTGCTGCATATTGGTTTTATAAAATTATCAACCCAGCAGTTATTTGCAATTTGTACTGTTGTGTTTCTCAGCTTTATAAATTCCAGAGGAATAAAATACGGAGTAATCACACAAAATATTTTTACGGTAACAAAAGTGCTTTCGATGGCGGGTTTGATTATTGCAGGTTTGTTATTCGGATTTAATGCACATATTTTGCAGGCAAATTTTCACATGCCGGTACATTTTAGCTTTGAAACCATAAACATAATGGCTGTTGCAATTGTCGGTGCACTGTTTGCTTCAATAACCTGGAATAATATAACGTTTATTGCAGGTGAAGTAAAACATCCTCAGAAAAACATCCCTAAAGCAATGGTGTACGGTGTAGCTCTGGTAGTAGCACTTTATTTTTTGATGAATATGATTTATCTCGGTGTTTTGCCCTTTGAGGCAATACAAAATGCACCGCAGGATATAGTTGCCGCACGGACAATGAGTGAAATTTTCGGAACCATCGGTAAAGACATTATTGCCGTAATAATAATGATATCAGCTTTCGGATGTGCAAACGGAATGATTTTAACAGGCTCAAGAGTCTACTACAAAATGGCAAAAGACCGTGCGTTTTTTAGACCTCTGGCTTTAATTAACAGAAAAACAAAAGTGCCTGTAAATTCACTCTGGGCACAATGCTGCTGGATATGTGTATTGATTTTGTGGGGAAATTATTCGGAACTTTTGGATTTTGTAATTTATGCTTCTTTAATATTTTACATTCTTGTAACTGCAGGTGTTTTTGTTTACAGAAAAAAAGCTGCAAACCCTAAATTCAGAATTAACAACTTTTTCCCAATCACTTTTTTGATTCTTGCAACTTATATTGTTATATGTTTGTCAATATACAAGCCTCTGTACACAATACCGGGACTGCTTATCACACTCGCCGGTATTCCTGTATTTTATATATGGCAAAAATTTAAAAACGATAAAATTTAAGGAATGTAAGCATCAGTTAAATCCCATTTTCCGGTGTTGTCCTGATAAAAATCATCGTCACCGCTCGGACGATAGGTTATGCTGCTTTTTATATGCTTAACATAATCTCTTACCTGAAATTTTATTATATCTGCAAGAGTGTCTGCATCTACACCTTTTTCTACATCTTCCATAATGTCAAAAAACATAGGAATGTTGTCAAGGTTAAGGTTTTTAGCTTCAATTTGAAACCCAAGCCTTTCCGGGAAAATTTGTTTACAAAAAGGAAGCAAAGACTTTTCTTTCTTTTCCGGACTATATTGCAAATTTATATCTGCATCCAGTTCGTCTAAAAAATCTCTTGTGCGTTCGTAAGCATCTATTACAACGTTTTTTTGTTTTTCTGTCAGACGAGAGGTTCTTATATTCTGAACATCTGTTGCTGTCGTTATATCTCTTTTAAAAGGTGTATTTTTCTTATTATTTTGTGTATTACTATAATACTGATGTAAAACCGGGGATATTTTCATCTTTTGGTGCCTCTCATATTATTTTTTAATTAAAATATTATTTTTTTAAAAACTGTTCAAAACCTTTGAATGTTTCACTAACACTGCCTGTTTGCATAGCTGCAGGCTGCGTTTGTAAGGCAGCAGTATTATTCTGGTGCTGATTATTTATATTTTGAACCTGATTATTTTCGGTATCTAATCCCTTTTTCTTAGCTTCTCTTTTATCAAGCTGCTTTTTGAACACGCCTGCGAGCGGAGTAGACAAGAAAGGAACTATCATACGTTTTGCAATAATCTGTGTTACTATCAAAACAGCGATTACTCCAAAACCGCCTTTTGCTATTTTGTTTGTTTTTGTAATTGCATCTTTGACGTTTGTTTCAGAGCATCTGAGATTTTGTGTTAATTCTGATTTTTTCAGGAAGGTGTTAACTTTGTCTGTATAAGTTTTGATTTTTTCCACAGTCGGAACAAAACCGCCTTTAAATATACGTTCATAAAGTTTATCAGACCATTTATTAATACACAATCCAAGCGTTAACTGGGTTAAAACATTCAAAATACCGTTTGCAAGGTCAATACCGGCAACGAATTTTCTTTTATCCTCAGGTATTCTCTTATTGTTATAACTCTGTGTTGTGTAATAGTAACAATTAACTGCGTCTTTCGTTGTTGTAGAAACAAGAGCAAGTAATTTTGCGATGTCTGTAGGATTTTCCGGCATAAGAACATTAGCAACTTTTGTATCCATTGCCTTTGAAGACACTCTGTTTGCAAAATCAATTGTTCTGTCTGCATATCTTAAAGCTAAATTTTTAACAGCCGAGATGTTCATTATTTAGCCTCCTTTGCAGCATGAGCCTGTTTTTTGGCGTCACATAACTCCGGAAAGAATTTTTCCATAAATCTTGGATATGCCCAGTTAAGCAAACCACAGGTGAAAGGAAGGATTGCAAGACCGAAAATAAGACCGCTTAATTTTTTGAAGTTTTTAAATACACCTTCACGTCTGTTAATTTCAGCTCTGAGCCATTTTTTTACTTTTACGCTGGCTTCGACATCTTCCATTGTCTGACCATGCCATCTTATATCATTTATTCTTTTATTTTTAATTTTATCAATTGCACGAACAAGAGCTTTTCTTGCAGCATCGTCTGATTCAGGAGTCTTCTCCAAACGTTTTTCAAGATCTTCAACTTTTTTGGCTACAAGATTTTTTTCTGCCTCACGTATATGTATATCTTTATCCTCAACAGCAATACTTGTGTCGTCAAAAACACGTTTTTTCTCAATTGCAAATTTTTCTTTAAGTTCATTAAAGGCATTAGAGGTTTCAAATTTAACCCTTGTTTCGTTTGCAAGTTCTGCTTTTACCCTTGCAATTGCTTCATTTTCTGCTGTTTTTTCTAATTCCTTTTTAAAATTTGTATATTTAACACCTGCTTTTTTCAAAGCACTTTTTACAGCACCTTTTTTGTATTCTTTTAATTTTTCCGGCACAGGGATTTCGCCTTTTTTCATTTTTTTGTGTTTATCAAGTGCCTTGGCATCTTCCCAGTCTATTTTTATATTGAAAAGTTTTTTATCATCAGGATTTACCCCGAACTTTTTAAGCACTGAGGAGTAAACATCTTTTCTTGCTTTATCAAGTTCATCCGGTTTTACAAATTCAATGTCTTTTATTTCACTTAATTTTGTCGGATGGAACCAATCTTTTACTTTACCGTTTTCATCACGCAAAACCGAAGTCGTAATCGGTTGATCCGCTTTCGCAAGTCTGCGCATTTTATCTCTTTGGGCATAGAAAATATTATTTCTTGCTTCCTGCATAATATCTTCTATATATTCACCTTTTGTACGACCTTTATAGAATTTTGGCTCCAAGTCATCTACAGAATTACCGGCCGCAAAAAATTCTCTAAGTTCTTGATTATATCTTGATTTTGCATAAGTTCTCAAAATAGCTTCAGGCGGTTTCGCACTTAAATCGATTCTTCTTACTTTCCCTGAAACAGCCCATTTATCCAATAAATAGTTATAAGCAGTCATGACAGGCAGCTGCACACCTAATGCCAGAACAGCCGAAAGCGGTTGTCTTAATGCAGAATATGCTTTAACTTTAGGATCTTCATCAGATAACGGATTGAATCTGATAAAAATAGGAGCAACACCTGCTGTACCAACTGCCGTTACAGTGTTGTTTAAATTTTCCCCGTTATTTTTGCCTAATGCATAAAATGTCTTAATATCCTTTGGAACTTGTTTACCTACAGCTCTGGCAATCCTTTTATCAATTACATAATTTCCGAATGCCGGCTGCCCCTGCCCCGATATGTATTGACTGTAATTTGTCTGGACTTTCATTTTTCCACCTTAATCACACTTCTATATATACTAAAAACCGTAAAAATAAAAATTGCGCTTATATAAGCACATTGTTAAGAAATGTGAACACTAATACCAGACGGCAAAATAAGCACTATAGTTGAGTTTTGATACATGCATCATTTAATATTTTTCCTTTTTAAATTTTGAATAGATACAATCACATAAAAAGCATGACAATCATGACAACAAATATTAAATTATAATATTTGCATTAAAAATATTATTACCAACAAAAATTTTTTTCAAAAATTTTAACTTATATTAAAAAAAAAGATTAAAATATCTTAATTTTCTTTACTATTTATTTTTTTTAAAATACTATAATGAGTAAGTTATGGGGAAGATACCATTTTTGTTAAAAAAAGTTTAGATTGAAAGAGGTCAAATAAGTGGAAAATTTCGGACCAGATATCTTCGGAAGAAGGGACAAAGAACAGGATATAGATACTCCATCTGTATCAAGCGTAGCTGACATTAAAGTTATAGGTGCAGGCGGCGGCGGCGGAAACGCTGTTAACAGAATGATTAAAGCCGGTTTAACCGGTGTTGATTTCTGGGCTATGAATACAGATGCTCAAGTTTTAAAATTGTCTTTAGCTGACAATAAAATTCAACTCGGCGGTAAATTAACAGAAGGTTTGGGCGCAGGCGGCGATCCTTCCGTAGGTGAAAAAGCAGCTGAAGAAACAAGAGATCAAATTGTGCAGGCTTTAGACGGTGCAGATATGGTATTTGTTACTGCAGGCATGGGCGGCGGCACCGGTACAGGTGCAGCACCGGTAATTGCAAAAATTGCTAAAGAATTAGGTGCACTCACTATCGGTGTTGTAACAAAACCTTTCAGCTTTGAAGGTAAACGCCGTATGAATCAAGCTATGCAAGGACTTGAAAAATTAAAAGAAACAGTTGATGCTCTTATTGTTATTCCTAACGACAAACTGCTCGAAGTTGTTGAAAGAAGAACGACAATGAAAGAAGCTTTTCAAGTTGTTGATGAAGTTCTCTTACGTGGTGTACAGGGTATTTCCGATATCATTACAGTTCCCGGCTTAATCAACGTTGACTTTGCTGATGTTAAAGCTGTTATGCAATCAAGCGGTTCAGCTTTAATGGGTATCGGCAGAGGTACAGGTGAAGGCAGAGCAATGGAAGCAGCTAAACTAGCTATAAATTCACCGCTTTTAGAAACATCAATCAACGGTGCATCAGGCATCATCATGAATGTAACAGGCGGTTCTGATATGACATTGCATGAAGTAAATGAAGCCGCACAGGTTATTCATGATGCTGTAGCTGAAGATGCTATTGTTACCTTCGGTTCTGTAATTGATGACAGAATTCAGGGCGAAATTCAAATTACCGTTATTGCTACAGGTTTTGAAATGAAGGGTATTGAATCACCAGCCAAAAAAGAAGCGGTTAAATCATTAAGTGCTGCTGACTTCTTCTCAGGTGCATTTAATACAGGTTCTTCTTTAAATACCCCTGCTCCGACACCGGCAGCAGCAGGTAATATTCAACAACCTAAACCGGCAATATCACCTCAAAAATCACAAAATGATTTAATGAGCATTATTGATATTCCGCCATTTTTACAAAAGTAAAAATTAAAAAATACAATTAAAATACCAAAAAGCTCTGATATAATATCGGAGCTTTTTGGTTATACAACGCTGTTTTTTTTAATAAATACAATATTTTATTTGAAACAACCCTGCAGTTGTGAAATAATATCGACAGGGATAATGATATGAATGATAAGATAATTATAAAAGGTGTAAATCAGCATAACCTTCGCAATGTTGATTTAGAATTGCCGAAAAACGAACTTATTGTATTTACGGGAGTATCCGGCTCGGGAAAAAGCTCACTGGCATTCGACACGATTTTTGCGGAAGGACAAAGACGTTATGTGGAAAGTCTTTCTACATACGCACGCCAATTTTTGGGGCAAATGGATAAACCTGATGTTGAAAGCATTGAAGGATTGTCACCTGCAATTTCCATTGACCAGAAATCAACCTCTAACAATCCACGCTCTACAGTCGGAACCGTTACGGAAATTTATGATTATTTAAGGTTGTTATTTGCACGTATAGGGGTTCCTCATTGTCCTGAATGCGGTGCGGAAATTAAACCGCAGAGTATAGATGAAATTGTCGATAAAATTTTAAAATTGCCGGAAGGTACAAAAATTCAAATAATAGCTCCTGTTGTCAGAGGCAAAAAAGGCGAATTTTCATCACTTTTAAACAATCTGAAACAGGACGGATTTATAAGACTAAAAGTTGACGGTACACTGTACAATCTCGATGAGGATGAAATTTCTGACATAAAACTTGAAAAAAATAAAAAACACGATATTGATGTTGTTGTTGACAGGATTGTCGTAAAAGAGAGTGCAAAATCAAGGATTGCAGACAGTGCACAAATTGCACTGCAAAAAGCGGAAGGACTTATGTCTGTTGATGTGATAGGCGGTAAGGAACTTATATTTTCCGAAAAACTCGCCTGTCCCACATGCGGATTAAGTTTTGAAGAACTATCTCCGAGAAGCTTTAGCTTTAACAGCCCGTATGGAGCCTGCCCGACATGTTCAGGACTAGGGTATGACTTTGTTATAGATGCGGATTTAGTAATTCCTGACAGAAAAAAATCAATAAAAGCTGGTGCAATTTACCCGTGGAGTAAAACAACAACTTCATACTACGATGATGTTCTTGAATCTGTTGCGCAGCACTACAATATTGATTTAAACAAACCTTTTGAAGATTTAACATCCGAACAGCAGGAGATTATTCTTTACGGCGGGAAAGACATTATAAATATCCGTGTAAAAAGGTTCGGCACAAACAGATACGAAAACCATAAAATGAAATTCTGGGGGGTAATTCCGTTTCTGGAAAAAAGGTATAACGAGTCTAACGGTGAATACTGGCGTGAAGAAATCCAGAAATATATGAAAATGACTCCTTGCAAGACATGCCACGGTGCAAGACTAAAACCCTACATACTCGCTGTAACCATTAACGGTAAAAATATTTTCGAGGTTTGCAATATGCCAATAACCGAAAGCTTCAAATTCTTTTCGGACTTATTTCTTGAACTTTCGGATTATCAAATGAAAATAGCCAAACAAATTCTTGAAGAAGTAAGAGCAAGACTCAAATTTATGCTGGATGTAGGACTTGGTTACCTTAATCTCAGCAGGATGTCGCTTACCCTCTCAGGCGGTGAAGCCCAAAGAATCAGGCTGGCTACTCAAATAGGAAGCGGTCTTTCCGGAGTGTTATATGTTTTGGACGAGCCATCAATAGGTTTGCACCAGCGTGACAATGACATGCTGATAAAAACACTTTTAAGGTTGCGAAATCTCGGCAACACTCTTATCGTAGTTGAACACGATGAAGATACAATGAAAAATGCCGATTACATTGTGGACATCGGTCCACGTGCAGGGGTGCACGGCGGAAAAATTGTGGCAAAAGGAACACTCGAGGAAATAAAAGCAGTAAAAGAATCTATAACCGGTCAATACCTGAGCGGTGCAAAAAAAATACCGGTTCCGACAAAAAGACGAGAAGGCAACGGTGAATTTTTGCACGTAAAAAATGCTCATCTAAATAATTTAAAAAACATTGATGTTGATATACCGCTTGGCAAAATCGTTGCATTGACAGGTGTTTCAGGCTCCGGGAAATCAACATTAATGCAGGATTTAATACACGAATACGCAATTCACAAGCTTAGAGGCAACAAGCCTAAGCCAATCGGTGTTGATGAAATAACGGGTTTTGAACATATCGACAAAATTATTGATATTGACCAATCGCCTATCGGAAGAACTCCTCGTTCTAACCCTGCGACTTATACGGATGTTTTTTCGCATATAAGAGATTTGTATGCAATGACAAACGAATCTAAAGTCAGAGGCTACAAACCCGGCAGATTCAGCTTTAACGTCAAAGGCGGAAGATGTGAAGCCTGCAAAGGTGACGGGCTTTTGAAAATTGAGATGAATTTCTTATCCGACGTATATGTAAAATGTGATGTTTGCAAAGGTCAAAGGTACAATAGAGAAACGCTCGAAGTCAAGTATAAAGGAGCCACAATAGCTGATGTTCTAAATATGACGGTTGCAGAGGCTTATGTATTTTTTGAAAACATTCCAAAGATAAAAAGCAGATTAAAAACCCTTTATGACGTAGGACTTGGTTATATCAAACTAGGGCAGAGTGCAACCACGCTCTCAGGCGGTGAAGCTCAAAGAATAAAACTCGCCTCGGAACTCAACAAAAAGGCTACAGGCAAAACCTTATATCTGTTAGATGAACCGTCAGTCGGGCTGCACTGGTATGACCTTGATAAATTGATAAAAATTATAAACAAACTCGCAGATGCTGGCAATACAATACTTATCATCGAACACAATATGGATTTAATAAAAATTGCCGATCATATCATCGACCTTGGTCCTGAAGGCGGCGACGGCGGCGGAAATATTGTATTCAGCGGAACTCCGGAAGAAATTGTTAACTGCAAACAATCTTACACGGGTAAATATCTTAAAAGCTATTTACAATAACAAAATCCGGAAATAACGAGCATTCTCAATATAGAGAAGGTATTATTCACCTTCAAACTGAATCATTGAAAAGACATCAATGTCTTTCAATTTTTCTCTGCCTTTAAGGTCTGTCAATTCAATAATAAATGCAGCACCAACAACATTTGCACCTGTTTTTTTTAGCAATTTTGCAGCAGCATCAACAGTTCCGCCTGTTGCTAAAAGATCGTCCACAATAAGAACTTTTTTCCCCGGTTCAACTGCATCCGCATGCATTTCAATTTTATCTGTACCGTATTCCAGCTCATATTCTTGTGAAATAGTTTCCGCAGGAAGTTTACCCGGTTTGCGAATCACAACAAAACCTGCACCTAACTTATAAGCAAGAGCTGCACCGAATATAAATCCTCTTGATTCTATACCTGCAACATAGTCTATTCTTTCTTCTTTGTATCTGTCTGTCAGGTAATCTATCATATATCTCATAGCCTGAGGGTCTTTGACGGCTGTAGTTATATCTCTGAAAATTATTCCTTTTTTAGGGAAATCATTTATTGCTCTAATCTTTGATTGAACGTATTCCTGCATTTTTCTAACTTCCTTTTCTTTCTTAATTATCAAGGCAAAGCCTGTTCAATATCTTCAATTATATCATCAACATCCTCAAGACCAACAGACAATCTCATAAAATCATCAGATATTCCGCATGAGCGCAACTGTTCATCATTAAGCTGACGATGGGTAGTCAGGCAAGGATAAGTAATAATTGAACGTGAATCACCGATATTTGTGGCATGTATTAAAAGTTTTACATTTTCAATAAAATGTCTTCCGGCTTCCCGTCCGCTTTTTTCACCGCCGTTTATTCCAAAACTTATTATTGAAGACGCACCTTTGGGCATGTATTTTTTGACAAGAGGATAGTATTGATTATCCTCAAGTCCGGGATAATTAACCCAAGAAATTTTAGGATGATTCTTCAGATATTTTGCTACACACAAAGCCGTTTCGCTCACTCTTTTCATTCTCAGCGACAGTGTTTCCAGACCGAGCAGCGTAAGATAGGAATTAAACGGACTTATGCAGCAGCCGTAATCTCTTAAAAGTTGTCCTCTTGCTTTTACTATAAAGGCACTGCTGCCAAAATCTTTTGTATAACTCAAACCATGATAGCTTTCGTCAGGTTCTACGAATTCCGGAAACTTACCTGATGAAGCCCAATCAAACTTGCCGGAATCAACAATGACACCGCCCATTGAGTTTCCATGTCCAGAAATGTATTTTGTAAGTGAATGTATTACAATATCAGCACCCCATTTTATCGGATTGCAAAGATAAGGAGAAGGCACGGTATTATCCACGATAAGAGGAATTTTATGAGCATGTGCAATCTTTGCAACAGGTTCAATATCCGCAACATTAAGTTTGGGATTGCCAATCATTTCAATAAAAATACATTTTGTTTTGCCGGTAATTAATTTTTCATAATCTTCAGGTTTTTCACCGTCTGCAAAAATCGTGTTAATTCCCAGTTTTCTCAAGGTTGTATTCAAAAGATTAAAAGTTCCGCCATACAGAGCGGAAGAAGCAACAACCTCGTCACCTGCTTTTGCGATATTCAATACAGCCAGTGTAGAAGCAGCCTGACCAGAGGATACGGCAAGAGCACCAACCCCGCCTTCCAAAGCGGCAATACGTTCTTCAAGCACCTGAGTAGTAGGATTTGATATCCTTGTATAAATATCACCTTCGGCTTTTAAGTCAAACAAATCTGCCGCATACTGCACGCTGTCAAAATCAAAAGCCGTTGTTTGATAAATAGGAACAGGAATACAGTGTCTGTTCCTGCCAGCCTTGTGTGCATATTGCGTTGCAATTGTATCAAATTTCATCTTTTCTCTCCGGTAGTATTCTATAATACCAAAATTATTACAGCTGACCTCTTAAATTTTCTTTAATGATATCGGAAACCCACGGAACATAGCTGTCTTTTCCGCACAAAGAGCTTATTGCCAGATATAAAACAAACAGCGAATAAATAAGAGTTATAACAGAAAAGCCCAATAACAGCGGAGTATTAAGCAGAAATGTAATCATTCCGAGTATATTTTTCAGTATAGGAATATAACTTAAAATATTCATTACATACCCTAAACCTGTAAAAATCAGCCATAGTGCAAACGCTATAAAAAAGGATTGAAAAATATGATATTTTAAAAATGCACGCAAATCCTTTTTCATTAAATAAGCAATTATAAAAAAGGCAAGACCTATTAGCGGCATGATATAAGATGCTGCTGCGACCAATCTTTCGAGAACCGAAGGTGATGAATTTCTAACGTATGACAATTTCTTCTCCCCGTAAATAAGACTAATAAAACAAATTTTAAGCTGTTTTGCTTTCTTCTTTTCTTTTTATGTATTCCTGTAAAATTTCAATATAAACCAGTTTGTTTTCAATTGATTTTTCATCGCATTTTAAAGCTTTTCTGTAGGTTTCGATAGCATTAGGCAAATCTTCCAGCATAAAATATGTATTGCCGATGAATGAATAAATTTTTGCATCGTTAGGACAGATAGCAGATGCTTTTTGATAACATTCAACAGCATCATTATACATTTTTCTGTCAACATAGATATTACCCAGCAGAATATAGGCATTAGGCATAGCCGGTGCTATACTTATAGCCTCTTTGTACTTACTTATTGCCATATCAATTCTGTTTGCATCAGAGTATGCTATTGCATGACAGACATATACCTGATATGCAGTATTATCAATTTGGTAACATCTTTCAAAAAATTTATCCGCATTTTCAAAATCTTTTAAAGAAGCATAACAATTTGCAATACAAATAGTTGCTTTTAAATTTGCAGGCTCAAGTATTACTGCCTGTTTTAACGCCTTTATTGCTTCTTTATACATGTGCATGGACATTTTAGCACTTGCTTTATTTATATAAGTTTCAGGATCATTGGGGTCGCAATTTATAGCCTTGTCGTAATAAACAATAGCTGTTAAGAAATCCTTTTTATCCTGAAATAAAAGCCCGATAGCGTTATACAAAGCTGCACTGTTAGGCTCAAGTTCAAGAGCTTTTTCATAATTTTTCATAGCAGGTTCAAACTGCCCGAGTTCTGCATAAGCATTACCAAGATTCATATATATTAAAAAGCTTTTTGATTCTATTTCTGCTGCTCTGGAATAATAATTTATGGATTTGTCTATATTTTTAAAGTAAAAGTTAAGACTGCCGGCATTTATTAAAGCCTGAGAATTAAGCGGATTAACCTTGAGCAAAGATTCATAAACCCCGAGGGCGTTTTCATAATCCGCTTCGCCTATATAAATTTTGCCAAGTTCAATATAATTATTTTCGTCAGCAGGATTTTGGGCAATTTTTTCGATTAATTCATCTTTTATGTCTTTATTTTTACTGTTTTTAATATCCATAATACTTTCACTTTATGCTTATGTTACTACAATATTCTACAACAATATTTAAAAAAGAGGAATTGTCTTAACGTTTACGATTAAGTTATGCAGGTTAATCAAATAATCTACCTTTGATAAAAAAGAATTCCGTCATTATCAATACTGTTTTTCATACCTTGATGAACAAGATTTTTGTAATCTGTAACATCAAATTTATACGGTGTCGGCAGTTCATCCAGCTCACCGGCATAAGAAAGTATTTTATCAGCAACATCTGGTCCAAATTGCCAAATCAATATCAGAACCGTTATGATAAGTCCCCTTAGCTCGTGACCCATATATTTTAACAGTTTCTATCTCAGGTTTACTTTTAAAATAATTTAAAATTTCTTCAATTGTTTTTTGTCCTAATCCGAAGTCATTCATAAAAATTTTTCAGCCATTCGTAAAAATTTAAAAGCTCATTATGATAAATTGATGAAATATTTTTTACAATTACACTTATTTTGTCTGAATTGTACTCGTGAGAGATTGCGTTTCTTGAATTCATCATGTCTATCCAGATTTGTCCATTTTTAATTACTTCGTTAGAAAATGCCTCTTTAATAACTTCTCTAGGTAAATATGCACTTATGCCGTTCTGTGCAAGATAATCTTTTAAAACTTTCCACGCAAGCTCAAAACAAATTTCAAAAGATTGAACAACTGACATTTGATATAATTCATTATCAGGTGCAGAAAATTATAACATATTACAATTAAATTATAAAAAATAGTATAATACTTATATGCTCATACAATACATAGCGGAATATCTGGAATATCTGCAGGCTGAAAGAGGACTTGCGCAAAACACCATTGATGCATACAGACGGGATTTGACAGCTTTTTGCGATTTTTTATACAAACTTGATGGCATAGATGATTTCAATAAAATAAGAAGAAACCACATAAACTATTACATAAAAGAACTTCATGACAAAAATTATTCTCCGACAAGCGTTACAAGAAAAATAGCAGCCATACGAGGCTGGTTCAGATGGCTAAGTGCAAATGATATTATAAAAACAGACCCGAGCCTTGGAGTTGAACTGCCAAGACTCGCTAAAAAACTGCCGAAAGTTATGTCCGTTACTGAAATAGAAAATATTTTAAAAAACCATTTAACAGATATAGAAACCGCTGTCTTAGAGCTGCTGTACGGTGCCGGTTTAAGAGTTTCAGAACTGGTTAATCTTGAACTCAACAATGTGGAAATGTCAGCAAGATACGTACGCTGCACTGGTAAAGGTTCTAAAGAAAGGATTATACCTATCGGGGAAAAAGCAATAAAAGCTCTCAAAATTTACCTGAAAAAAAGAGAACTTTTAATAAAAAAATTCAAACTTGATACAAAAAAACTTTTCCTCAAAGAAAACGGTGCCTGCGTGACACGACAGGATGTTTATGTTTTTATCAGAAAACAAGGTGAATTATTAAAAAAACATATTTCACCCCACACCTTAAGGCACAGCTTTGCTACCCACATGCTTGAAAACGGTGCGGATTTAAGGGTTGTGCAGGAGCTTCTCGGTCACAGTGATGTTTCTACCACACAGCTATACACACATGTAAGCAAAAAACGATTAAAAGAAGTTTATTTTTCAATTAACAAATAAAAGGAACAAAAAATTTGAAATTAAAAGACATCTACAATCAGAAAAAGACACCGGTCATTTCGTACGAGGTATTTCCGCCCAAAGATGACACAGACGGTCAAAAACTGGAAAATCTTTTTGAAGAATTAACCAAACTGCTTGTTTTTAAACCTTCTCTTATTTCGGTAACTTACGGTGCAGGCGGGTCAAACAGAAATGAATCCGTAGAGATAATAAAGAGGATAAAAGAAGAACTTAAAGTCACTCCGATGCCGCATTTTACCTGTGTTTCAACTAGCACGAAAAACATAAGCGAATATTTAAAGACAATAGAATCCTTTGAGGTTAAAAATATTCTCGCTCTGAGAGGCGATATGCCTAAAGAAGGTAATGTATGCCATGATTTTAAACATGCAGATGAACTTGTTCAATATATAAAAGACAACACTAACCTGTCTGTTGCGATTGCTGGATATCCAGAAGGTCACAAGGAGTGTGAATCTTTTGAAAAAGACTTGTACTATCTTAAACAAAAAGCTGATAAAGGTGCGGATGTGATTTATACACAGATGTTTTTTAATACGGAGCATTATTTTTCATTTGTTGAAAAATGCCGGAAACTCAAAATTACACAACCGATTATCCCCGGGATTTTGCCTGTATCATCTTACAATCAAATTTTAAAAATGGCTGACATGTGCAAGGTCGAAATTCCCTCAAAAATGAAAGAAACTCTTGAAAAACATCAGGAGGATAAAGATTATACAAAAAAATACGGAATCGAATATGCCTCGCAACAGTGCAATGAGCTTTTAAAAAATGACGTAAAAGGTTTGCATTTTTATACTCTTAACAAATCACACGCTGTGTCTGAAATTTTAAAAAATATTTTATAAATAAGGAATAAAATAATGAAATTAATATCGGAAAATCTTCACATAATCTCAAAAAACACAAAAGAAGCGGTGCTAAACCGTGATGAAAACTATATAAAAAATCTGCTCGAAAAACAGATAAAAACACAGCCAGCTTGGATAGACCTCAATATAGGTCCGGCAAGAGGTGCATTTGCCGGCACAATGCAGTGGCTTGTTAATATTGCTCAAAGTTTAACCGACATACCTCTGTCACTGGACAGCACAAATGCTGATGAAATAGAACTGGGGCTTGCACTGGCAAAACATCCTGAAAAATGGATTATAAACAGCACAAGTGCTGATGAATCAAGACTCGACAGAGTTACGGATATTGCTGCAAAATACGGCTGCAGTATTATCGCACTTACAATGAACAGTGAACTTGGTATTCCGAAAGAATCGGATAAAAGATTGGAGTTGGCGTTTGAAATTTCAGCTGCGGCAGAGGCAAAAGAAATCTCTAACGACAGATTATATTTTGACCCGTTAATACTGCCTGTTTGTGTTGACCAGACACAGGCAACGGAAGCTTTGAATACAATAAGAATGCTAAAAGAAAGCTTTGACCCGCCTGTTATGACAACAATCGGACTTTCCAATGTATCTAACGGCTGCCCTAAAGAATTAAGACCGCTTATTAACAGAGTATTCATGGTGCTTGCGGCAGGCTGCGGAATCGACAGTGCAATTGTTGACTCATTTGACAGTGAACTTTTGCGCATCAACTGTGTCATTGAAAACAACACGCCGCAAAAGGATTATGACAACATTTATCTTGCTTTGTATGATATGATGCAAAATTTTGAAGAACTGGAAACTGTTCAATATGATACAAAAGATACAGAGCAGGTTAATATAATAAAAACAGCACAAATACTGCTTAACAAAAAAGTTTATACTAACAGTTATCTGGAAATATAATTAAAACATTTGTTAATTTATTTTAAACACATTTACTCAGTAAAACACATAAGTATTATTACTGAGCAAACTTAATGCTAAAAATGTTTTTATAATTTAAATTACAAAAATAATTAAAAATCTTGCTAAAACCATAATTTATTGTACAATTGGGGTATGTGTAGAAAATGGTCCTTTTGAGATGGAAAAGAGGACAAGGGAGAACAAATGGCTAACTTACAAAAATGGTCAGGTTTGCTAAAAGGCAGTGCACTATCTGCATTTGCTATGTTTTTAGCTGCCAACTGCGCATTCGCAGGTGAAGCCGATTTGGTTGTACCGAATCTGGCTGCTGACTCACACAGCTTTAACCTGCTGTTAGTGGGTATTGGTATTTCCGTACTTGGCTTGGTTTTTGGCTTAATCGAATTTATCAAGGTCAAAAACTACAAAGTCCACTCTGCTATGGCAGAAATCGGAAACACTATTTTTGAAACTTGTAAGACTTACCTCATTCAGCAGGGTAAATTCTTACTCGCTTTGGAAATCTTAATCGGTTGCTGTATTGCATTCTACTTCGGCGGATTGCAGCACATGGGACTTAAAGGGGTATTAATCATCCTTGCGTGGTCCGTAATCGGTATCTTAGGTTCTTACGGTGTAGCTTGGTTCGGTATCAGAATGAACACTTTAGCTAACGCAAGAACAGCATTTGCTTCTTTGGAAGCTAAACCTTTAAAAGTTTTAAACATTCCTTTAAAAGCAGGTATGAGTATCGGTGTATTGCTCGTTAGCGTTGAGCTTATCATGATGCTTATCATCCTTCTGTTTGTTCCTGGTGAACTTGCAGGTGCTTGTTTTATCGGTTTTGCTATCGGTGAATCTTTAGGTGCGTCAGCTCTGCGTGTAGCCGGCGGTATCTTTACAAAAATTGCCGATATCGGTTCCGACCTGATGAAAATTCAGTTCAAAATCAAAGAAGACGACCCGAGAAACCCCGGTGTTATCGCTGACTGTACTGGCGACAACGCAGGCGACTCTATCGGACCTACAGCTGACGGTTTTGAAACATACGGTGTAACAGGTGTTGCTCTTGTTTCATTCATCCTGTTAGGCGTATTCCCTGAATATCAAATTCAGTTGTTAACATGGATCTTTACAATGAGATTCCTGATGATTGTTACTTCAGTAGTTGCATACTGGGTAAACACAGGTTTGACACAGCTTTTATTCGGCAATGCTGAAAAAGTTGACTTTGAAAAACCTTTAACAAACCTTGTTTGGATTACATCAATTCTGTCAATTATAATGACATTCGGTGTATCTAAATGGTTACTCTCATCAATGGGTGAAAACCTCTGGTGGGTATTGGCAGGTATCATTTCTTGCGGTACTTTAGGTGCTGCTTTGATTCCTGAATTTACAAAAATCTTCACAAGCCCGAATGCTTTGCATACAAAAGAAGTTGTTACTGCTTCACGTGAAGGCGGTTCTTCTTTAACAATCCTTTCAGGTATTGTTTCCGGTAACTTCTCAGGTTTCTGGATTGGTATGGTTATCGTATTCTTAATGGGATTGTCATACTACTTCAGCACAATGATTCCTGATACAGTTATGATTTATGCATCAGTATTTGCTTTCGGTCTTGTTGCTTTCGGTTTCCTCGGAATGGGTCCTGTTACAATCGCTGTTGACAGCTACGGTCCTGTTACTGACAACGCTCAATCAGTTTACGAATTATCATTGATTGAACAAAGAGAAGGCGTTGCAGAAGAAATCGAAAAAGATTTCGGCTTCAAACCGAACTTTGATGTTGCAAAACAACAGTTAGAAGAAAATGACGGTGCAGGTAACACCTTCAAAGCTACCTCTAAACCGGTTCTTATCGGTACAGCAGTAGTTGGTGCTACTACCATGATTTTCTCATTAATTCTTGTAATCAAAAATACATTAGGTATTGAACCTGAAGCTGTATTAAACGTACTTAACCCTTATACATTGCTCGGTTTCTTAGCCGGCGGTGCGGTTATTTACTGGTTCTCCGGTGCTTCTATGCAGGCTGTTACAACAGGTGCATACAGAGCAGTTGAGTACATCAAACGCCACATCAAAATCGATGATGAAAGCGTAAAAACAGCTAACGTATCTAACTCTAAAGAAGTTGTTAAAATCTGTACCCAATACGCACAAAAAGGTATGGTTAACATCTTCATCGCATTGTTTGCATTTGCCTTGGCATTTGCTTGTCTTTCAGCTCCCGGCTGCAAGACAGTAGCTCCTGTAGCTTTCTTTGTAAGCTACTTGATTGCAATTGCAGTATTCGGCTTGTTCCAGGCTGTATTTATGGCTAACGCCGGCGGCTGCTGGGATAACGCTAAGAAAATCGTTGAATGCGACCTTTGCGAAAAAGGTACACCGCTGCATGACGCTACAGTTGTAGGCGATACAGTTGGTGACCCGTTCAAAGATACTTCATCAGTAGCTATGAACCCGATTATCAAGTTCACAACTTTATTCGGTTTATTGGCTATGGAAATCTCTATCAACGAATCCTTCAGACATATCGCTCCTGTTGCAGGCTGGATATTCCTGATTGTTGCGCTGGTATTTGTATGGAGATCCTTCTATGCAATGAGAATTCCTGAAAAATCAGCTGATGAATATGCTAAAGAAGAAAATTAATCATTTAGTTGATTAAATAGGACAAAGCCCTTTGAGATTATCTCAGAGGGCTTTTTTATATATGATTATGTAAGGTATTGCAAAGTTATTTTTTTGATTTCATAGCATCAATTTTATTTTGAGCTTCCTGTATCTTTAACAGATTGAATATACCCATTAATCGTTGTATAGAAAGCAATCCGTCAGAGGTTATTTCAGTGTTATAAGTCGCAGTCTTTTCACCGTTAGTGTAAAGATCAAATGTTCTTAAATCAGGTGCATACTCACAGGCATCACATAACACTACTTTGTGTTTTGTATCATCTTTAGTACGCAGTTCAAAGATAGATTTTACAACAGGTGATACATGCGGTGCATCTAATTGTGCTTTAAATGAAATATTCATACATTCTCCTTTTTATGGTAATTTTAACAACCGAAAAAATTTTTTTTGTTATTTTTTGATTTTTTTGTAAAGATTTGTAAAATTTCCCGAAAAAAATGTTATAAAATCTTAAAATTGGGAACTATATATATAGAGGCATTATAAAAAAGTTTTAATTTTCTCTCTCTCTAATTCCTCTCTCTAATATGTGGTAAAGTTTAACCGGCGTCAGTCGGTTTTTTTTTGTGTTTTATATTAATTATGATTCCATCACAGCAATTTTGCAGAAATTTCACGGTAAGCAAAACACGTTAAGCATTTAATTACTGCTTGACAAAATGTTCGGCATTCCGTACAATTACTTTATGCAAGAAATTAAAGGCAAAAATATTTCATCCAGTCTTGAAGATTATCTTGAAGCAATATATGAAATATACACAGAAAAAAAAGGTGTGAAAGCAATAGACATCTCAAAAAAACTCGGTGTCGGGCGTTCTTCGGTAACAGAAGCTCTTAAAACTCTTGCGCAAAAACATCTTGTTAATTACAGCCGCTACGGGGTTTTATCTTTGACTGCAGAAGGCGAAGCTGCAGCAAAAAATGTTATTGAACGACACCAAATTTTGTACAATTTTTTTAAAAATAAACTCAATCTTGACGAAACAGAAGCACAGGAAAACGCTTGCAGGGTTGAACATGTGTTATCCCAAAAAGCTTTTGAAGCGTTATTAAATTTTGTTAATAACAGCAGCTAAAATTTTTTGCCAACAATGTTAGACAATACAAACATTGTTTATAGATAAGAACACAGGAATTTAAAAATGAGAATTTTACACATAGCCGGAAAATATCTGGATCAGCCTAGGCTGGTATCAGAGTTTGCTGATAAAGTACCCTTACTATTAACAACGGGCATGGGTTTATACGGGGCAAAGCAGATATATCAAGCTCCTAAAGGTAAAAAGAAAGATACCGCCATAAAGCTCATGTCCGTCTTATCTTTAACAGGTGCCTCTGCTTTATTGTTAAGAAGAAAGCCTGATTTCAACAAAGCAAAACATAATGCGCTAATCGATGATTTTATAAAAAACGCCGATAAGACACTCATTTCTAAAACGCAAAAAACCCTTGAAAAAGCTAAAAACAAGATTTTATCGTTCAACGATATACAATATTTAGACAGTCATTTAAACAAAAATAAAAAAGGCAGAGAATTTTTTAACAAACTAATCCCCGAACCTGAAAACATAACTTCTAAAGAAATTTTTAAAGAAATAAAATGGCTTTCTTTAATGGGCTTTTTGCCGGTAGCTGGCGGAGTTAGCGGCGGTGTACTCGGAGATATGCTGACTGATAAAAACTGGAAGAATAAATTTCCCGACAAAATAAAAGAAGGTGCATACCAGTTTCTTGCAAATATATTTTTGTGCAATGTCGGAGCCGGCGCAGCACTTGGTATCATGGAAAAATTGAATATTAAAAGCAAATCAGCCAGAGCAACCGGAATGATAGCCGGAATTATCACAACAGGTATAATCGGCGGAAATTTTATAGCAAATTACATAGGCAAAAAATGTATAGATCCTCTTTTTAAAAATGCATCTGCCTCGGGAAGGAAACCCGAAGCACTGGATGTAGGGCTTCACGCAGATGATATAGCAACAGTTGCAGTTCTGTCCGGTTTAAAGTGGATTGAGCCTGCATTACCGATTTTATACTCAATTTCCGGTTACCGAGCAGGTATCGGTTACAGAAATATTTATAAAAATGAAGATAAAAAAACAACCGTCACTGATACTTATATTTACAATAAAATTTGAAATATTGTAAAAAAAATATACATAATGGGGTAAAAATCTTTTTTGTATTATAATTAAAAAAAGACAGAGGAATTTTTACAGGGTTATTATGAAACATAATTTGGTTGTAGGAGCAGGTTTTTCAGGTGCAGTCATCGCAAGATTAATTGCGGAAAAATTGAACGAACAGGTTTTAATCATAGACAAAAAAGAGCATATTGCCGGAAACAGCTACGATTATACTGATGAAAACGGTATAAAAATCCACAAATACGGCTCACATATTTTTCATACAAATGATGAAAAAGTATGGGATTTTATAAAACAATTTACGGATTTTAATACATATATGCACAAGGTTGTTGCAGTTATAGACGGAATAGAAACAACAATACCTTTCAACATAAACACTCTTTACGATGTTTTTCCCGTGTCGCTGGCAACAAGACTTGAAGAAAAACTTTTAAAATCCTTTGAATACAATAAAAAGGTTCCAATCCTTGAATTTCAAAAACAGGCAGACAATGATTTGAAATTCCTTGCTAACTATGTGTACGAAAAAGTATTCCTGCACTATACAAACAAACAGTGGGGCAATTCACCCGATGAAGTAGACAGTGCGGTAACGGCAAGAGTGCCTGTTTACATAAGCTGTGATGACAGATATTTTCAAGACAAATATCAGGGAATTCCTACAGGCGGCTATACCAAAGCTGTCGAGAGAATATTAAGACACCCTAATATTTCAATAAAATTAAACACTGACTATAAAGATTTATCAGGACATTTTGACAGAATATTTTATACCGGTCCGATTGATGAATTTTTTGATTACAAATACGGTGAATTACCTTATAGAAGCGTAAACTTTAAACTGGAAACCCACAACCATGAGCATTACCAGTCCAATGCGGTTGTAAATTACCCCTGCAACTATGATTTTACAAGGATTCACGAATACAAATATTATCTCAATGATATTTCACCCAAAACCGTTATTGCAAAAGAATACTCGGAAGCATTTGTTAACGGTAAAAATGAAAGATACTATCCGATACCAAAACCTGAAAATACAGAGTTGTACAATAAGTATTTAGAAGATGCCCAAAAACTGGAAAATGTATATTTCTTAGGCAGACTCGGGGATTACAAATATTACAATATGGATCAGGCAATAGCAAGAGCCATAGAATTATTTGAGGAGATTAACAAATGATTTTAATAACCGGTGGTGCAGGATACATTGGCAGTCATACAGTACTTAATTTTTTAAATGATAATTATGATGTACTTGTTTTTGACAATTTGGAAACAGGGCACATTGAAACAATTGATGAATTAAAAAAGAACGGTAATGTTACATTTGAAAAAGGGGATTTAAAAAATATTGATGATATCGACCGTGTATTTTCAAAATACAAAATAGATGCTGTTATACATTTTGCAGCGTATTCCCTTGTCGGAGAAAGTGTTACAAACCCTGCTAAATATTACCAAAACAACACGGTAGGCACTCTTAACCTTTTAGATACAATGGTTAAACACAATGTTAAAAAGATAATTTTTTCCTCTACCTGTGCAACATACGGGGAACCTGAATACACACCGATTGACGAAAAACATCCGCAAAACCCGATTAATCCGTACGGTGCGTCAAAATTAATGGTAGAAAGAATAATGTCTGATTATGATGCAGCTTACGGCTTAAAATCCGTAAAATTAAGATATTTTAATGTCGCAGGCTGTGATTCTCAAACCAGAGTAGGCGAATGGCATGAGATAGAAACACATCTTATACCTAATATTTTAAAATCTGTTTTTGAAAAAGGTAAAACTTTTAAAATCTTTGGCGATGATTATCCTACACCTGACGGTACATGTATAAGGGATTATGTAAATGTTGAAGACCTTGCACAGGCGCATAAACTTGCTTATCTGTGGCTGGAAAAAGAAAACCGTTCAGAAGTTTTTAACCTTGGAACCGAAAACGGAAACAGTGTAAAAGAAGTCTTTGACACCTGCGAAAAAGTGTTAGATAAAAAAATAGACGTAGAAATTACGACAAGAAGACCCGGCGACCCTGCCACACTTTTTGCTAATGCAAACAAAGCAAAAACAGTGCTGGGCTGGAAGCCCCAGAATTCTCTGGAACACAGCATCCAAACAGCTTACAAATTTGAACAGAAACTGCAAAGCTTAAAATAAATATGGAAAAAGTATTGACCCAAAATCTTATAAAACCTGAAATAAAGAGTATTGCAATATCCTGCAATACATTTTTGCGTCCAGGGATTTTGGAAAAAACTTTAACAAGCATTGCAAATTTGAAAATACCTGAAGGTATAGAAATTAAAGTTCTCGTTGTTGATAACGATGCAAAAGCAAGTGCAGCACCTGTTATAGAAAAATTACAAAGCACCTATCCTTATAAAATAAACTACTTTGTAGAAGAAAAACGAGGGCTTGCTAATGCAAGAAACAGACTTTTAAAAGAAGCAATAAACCTTGATGTCACACATGTTGCAATACTTGACGACGACGACATTGCTGACGAAAACTGGATACAAAACATTGTTGATTTATATAATACACAGGAAAACGCATATATAATTTCAGGACCTGAATTCTGTTATTTTGAGCAAGATTTTCCAGAGTACTTAACAAATAACAATATTTTTGTCAAAAAAACCAGCAAAAAGAAAGGTGAAATACGCAAAGTTTGCTCAACGCACAATGCTTTTTTCCCTATCGCAATAGTAAAAAATGATGATATCTGGTTTGACCCGTCGTTTGTATTTATGGGTGGCGAAGACGGAGATTTTTTCTACCGTGCCAGCAAAGCAGGCTACACAATCGTTTTTAATCCTGACGCAATAGTAAGAGAAATTAACGGCAAAGACAGGGTTAATATAAAATGGATTTTAAGCAGAAATTATTATAACGGATACTCGGGTTCTTATTTGCAATATAAAGACAAATCCAAACATATAAAAAGATATTTGTATTTATTAAAAATGTGCTTTATTTGTTTTACCAATTTAATAATCGTACCCTTATCAATTATTGGCGGACGTACAGTGTTTTTAAACATACTCGGTCTGTCTTGCAAAAGTTTTGGTAAACTTATGGGTTTAATAAAATTAAAGCAGCTTAACTATTATGAACACTTAAACGGAGGCATTAACAAGTGACAAAAATCTCCGTAATTGTGCCTGTGTGCAATGTGGAAAAATACTTAAGCCAGTGTCTGGACAGTGTAATCAATCAAAGCTTGAAAGACTTAGAAATTATTTGCATAAATGACGGTTCAAAAGACAATTCTTTAAAGATATTACAGGATTTTGCCCAAAAAGATAACCGCATAAAAATTATTGATAAACAAAATTCAGGCTACGGTGATTCCATGAACAAAGGTATAGAAGCCGCAGCAGGCGATTATATCGGTATAGTGGAATCTGACGATTTTATTGAGCCGGATATGTTTGAAGAACTATATAAAATTGCCGTTGAAAATGATTGCGACATTGTAAAAAGCGACTGGTATAACTACTGGACACAGGGCAATCGTAAAGAAAAAAACGGACGGATAAACGATTACGGCGGAAAAATCACCAATATTTTTGAAACTCCTGAAATCATCACACTACAGCCCACACTCTGGAGTGCAATTTATAAAAGAACAATGTTTGATACTATCAAATTTTTACCTACTCCGGGGGCAAGTTATCAGGATACATCAGTATCTTTCAAGCTTTTTGCGACCGCAAAAAAAGTTATATTTACAAACAAAGCCTACCTCTATTACAGGCAGGATAATATAAATTCCTCGATAAACAGCTCTGATAAAGCATTTTTCGTATGCAAAGAATACAAAGAAATAGACAATTTTTTAGAACAGCACAAAGAAATAAAAGAAAAAGTAAATACACAAAAACTCATTGCACAGTACAAAGCCTGCCGCTGGGCATGGAAAAGACTTGCAAAAGAACAAAGACCAAAATTTGTTGAACAAATTTCAAAAGACTTTACAACATATCAGCAAAAAGGGGAATTTTCACAGGAATTTTTACACAAAGTAAAAGAAAAAAACATTACTTTGCTGGTTAATTCTCCGGAAAAATTTTTGAAAAAAATTGAAAACGATTTGCAAAAAGAAAAATGGCAGCAAATAAGACGCAACCTGTTTTCAGTAAAAATAAACAAATCAAGAATCTCAATAACGTTATTTGGCAAACAAATTGTAAATAAAGGTTGATTTTAAAACATCATTTTGCAGGCTTACCTTCCGGTAAAAGTCTGTAGCCGCCACCATAGATTGTTTCAATATATTCTTTGCCGTCAGAAACTTTTTTTATTTTAGTTCTTAAGTGCCTTATGTGCACACGGATTGTTTCAACATCATCTTCAGGCGAATAACCCCAGATGTCCTGCAATAGTTTACCCGAAGAAACCATACAGTCATGGTTTTGTACAAGCAGATTGAGAATGTCATACTCTATCGGCGTAAGTTTTGCAGTTTTATCTTTAATTTTTACGCTGTAAGTTTCCGGCAGCAGAGTAATATCACCTATTGTAAGAATTTCCTTTGTTGCAAGCGACTCCGGTATTGCGTTAACTCTTTTTAAAAGTGCACGGACTCTTACTTTTAATTCTTCCATTTCAAACGGTTTTACAAGATAATCATCAACTCCGATATCAAAACCTTTTACTTTGTCCTCAAGCATATTCAATGCAGTCAGCATAAGTATCGGTATGTCTTTGGTTGAAGGATTTTCACGCACTCTTTTGGCAACCGTATAACCGTCAACGTCCGGCATCATAACATCAAGTATAATTAAATCCGGCAGTTCCTGTTTTGCAAGAGTAAACCCCTGAATTCCGTCAAAAGCAGCTATAACTTCATAGCCAAAAAGCTCTAAATTAACTTTAATAAGTTCATTAATTGCGGCATCATCATCTACAACTAAAATTTTACTCATAAATCAATTTCACCTGATTTCATAATTTGTCTTAAAAGCTCATTAGCCCTAAGTTTCATCTATTTGTATAATAACAAAAAAAGAAATATATTCTATTATGTTTAGAAAGATTAAGAATTTTTACTAAATTTGGCAAAAATAAAAATTTTAGTATTTTTGTAGTATTATGATATTTATTGTAAAAAGTACACTGTAAGTGTTAGAAAAGGAGATAAATGAATTGACTAAATCTATGACAGCTTCTAACGTTTATCACGTTGATACAAAAGC
>CALUSA010000024.1 GCA_944323275.1 Candidatus Gastranaerophilales bacterium | reverse complement strand
AGTGTGTCAATTACATGCAAAACATCACGGCTAACTATGTTAGCCGTCTGGGGTTCGGGGCGAAGCCCTGATGGAATTCGGTTAGAGATTTTTAAATGAAGAAAGGGAAATTTACCGTACCGAATTTGATATTTTGTGAGTGGACGGAAATTTTCTTTGCTGAATTTTAAAATCTCTTTTGATAAAGCGTTGTTTTCTTTCTTTTCCGATACTTTTCTTTCTTTTAATCGCAAAAAAGAAAGAAAAGTATCAAAGAAAAAATTTATGCCTATAATTTATGTATTTTCCATTCCGCCTACCTTGTTCACATGGGCACTCGCTCGGCTTTTTAGCCTCGACTCCGTGCCCGCTCAAAATCCGCCTCTTGGATTATTGGCGTTCACAAATAATTTTGCACCTGACAAAATTTTTAACAACAAAAAAAAGGGCAAAACTACTCTATATCCCTAGTTACGCCCGTAAATTAAATAATGGTAAGATTAAAACTTTTTTAATTACATATAATTCAATAATGATTGATTTTGAATAATTGTATAAGCCTGCATCGATGCCTGATATGCATAGTTTTGTTTTATGTATTCGGAAATCGCCTCGGTCTGGTCTATTTCCTGCAGGTTTTGTTTTTGTGAAGTCATAATAATTTTTGTTTCGTCAATCATATTCTGTGTCATTTCCATCTTGGCAGAACTTGCCCCGAAGATGGATTGAACCTCTGCAACATGTTGAATAGAATTCTGGATATTATCAAGCTGTGCAGTGATTTGTTTTGTGTCGGCAGGGTCAAGATTCAATGCCGCTTCTAAATCACCGAGCACTTTAAACAGCCCTTCTCCCGTCGGGGGATCTGTAGTGTTGTCAAAATTGCCAAATACCGCATCGCCGGCAATATTTAAGTCTACGTATATACCGTCTGAAATTTCCAGTCTTCTTAAATATCCGGTATCATCAGAGGGTGTACCGTGATAAACCACAGAGCCGTCGTCTTCAAGAGTGTACGCCTGAGTAGTTGTATTGGCTCCGCTAAAAATATATGTGCCGTTATATTGCGTATTTGCAAGGGCAACTATGCTTTCTTTCAATTCATTTATTTCAATTTTGCAGGCTTTTATTGTTTCAGTACCGCCCGCTCCGTTTGCAGCCTGTATTGCAAGATCATTTATACGCTGCATTTTTTCTATAATTGTTGAAAAAGTTTCGTCCTGATAGTTAAGCTGTGTAGTTGCATTATTTATGTTGTTTTCGTAAGTCGATATTTTTTGCAGTTGTTTGTTTAAATCCATGATAGATGTTGAATCCATCGGATTTTCAGAGATATTTGTAAATTTTTGACCTGTACTAACCTGATTATACAATTCATACAATTTACTTTGCTGCGCCATAAGCGAATTCATCATATTGGAATTGTTATAATTTGTTGATCTTATTAACATATTAACCTCTTATTATGCACCTAATTGTGTAATTATTTCCATTAAATCAGCCGCAACGTTGAAAACTCTTGCGGAAGCTTCATACGAACGCTGAAATTTAATTAAGTCAGATAACTCCTGATTCAAATCAACACCGGTGTAAGCGTTTCTTTGTTCTTCTGCCTGTGTTGCCACTGATTCCTGTGCGGTTGCGGCTTCATTTATGGTTTGAATTTTTGAACCTATATCAGCAACAAGGCTTGTAATAAACCCTGTCAGAGTCTGTCCTTCTCCCGGCGGGGTAGAATTGCTTAAATCCGGAATTTTTAAATTTTCCAGCTGGTTAAAACGTTCAAGGTTCGAGGTATTTCCCACCGCATTAGGGTCCATATTGGCATCACCTCTTGCTGTTGCAACAAGTTTCGGGTCTTGCAAAACTGCTGAATTAATTTTTATGTTAGCCGCAGTAAAATCACCGCCGCCTTCGGCTACAAAAATAGGCTCCGTAGCTTGAACAAGCTGTCCGTTTTCGTCTATGCAATAAGGAATTGTTCCGTCGGCTGTGCCTGTTTGCACATTATTTACCTCCTGTGCAAAAGCTTTGGCTATACGGTCAATTTCATCAAGGACAGATTTATAGCTCAGTTCACCATCAGCACCGGAATCGAGAATAGCTTTTATTGAACCTGAAGTCAGTCTGTCTGATACATCCTGTTTTTTAACATTACCTTCCATATCAACAAGCTGAATTGCAACAGGATTGTTATCATCAGTTGTTTGTACGGCGTTTAGTTCTGCCATTTGCTCACCGCCCTGTACCAGCACGCTGTTGCCCAGATGTACGTTGACGGTGCCGTTAGTATTTGTTGTAACGGTTAACGGCATCATCTTAGAAAGTTCATCCAGCAGAACATCTCTTTGATCCAGCAGGTCATTATTAGAACTTCCGCCTGCCGTTGATTTTGAAATTTCAGTATTAATTTCTGCAAGCTGTGCGAGTTTGTTATTTAAGTCATCAACACTCATTTTTATCTGAGAACGGTCAAAACTGTCAGGGTCGCCGATTGTACCCACAGCCTGTTCTCTCATATATTTTAAGTTTGAAGACATGCTGTTAAGCATATTGGCAACATCTTCTGCCGCCTCAACAAAAGCTATACGATAGGCATTGTTTGTCGGGTCAGTCGTAAGAGATTGCGATGCCGAGAAAAAATCCGACAATTTTTGCTGCAAGCCCGTTGAACTAAGCTCGTTGTTCATCATATTTTCAATATTGTTTGTCATTGAACCTATCTGACTGTAATAGCCGTATTCCGTGTACTGTTCTCTAAAATAGTTATCCAGCCACTGTGCACGATTGCGGTTAATAGCAGACAGCATTGCGCCGTTACCGATTTGCAGGCTTCCGGTAGAAGAACAATAGTTATAATTGTTATATGCGGGAATAGAATTAAAAGCTACTGTTTGTTTTGAGTAACCTGTTGTATTCATATTTGAAATATTGTTGCTGACAACATTCAAAGCCGCCTGACTGTTGGCTATGGAATGCTGCGACATATTTAAGATACCCTGTAATGAAGTTGCCATAGTTTTTCCTTACTTTTATGCTTCTTCCACTATTGATGACATTTTTAATCTGTCATCTTTTATGTTTTGACCTTTGGCATTATATTCGTTATTCACTGTCGCTACGCCTTTAAGCATAGCTTCTATTGTTTTGCCGGTTACAAGCAGTCCGTGCTTTGTCAATTCAATATTTATTTTTTCGAGTTTATAAATTCTTTTGGCAAGCTCGTTAACCTCTGCTTTCTTTTCTTCCAGTTTTTTTGCTGTTTCCTGGTCAGTGTTTTTAATTTTATTGATGACATCCGTTATAGAAAATGTAGGAATATCAAGAGCTTTGGTAACAGTTTTTCTTGCATCGGAAAGGTCGCTGATTTTTTTGTAAGTATTGATAATTTTGGCGTCAACATCGTACAAATCCGTTGCTTTGCCTTTAATCAGAATTTCCTTTTTATCCGTATAAAGTTTTTCTATATTTTTGTAACCGTCAATTTCTTTATCTATAAGATTTTCCAGTTCTTTTATCTGTTGTGTAATCATTTTCTTCTCCCGTGTTAATTTAATATTTTTTTAGGCGAGATATTCCACTATAACGCTTCTGCCGTAGCTTAATCCGTATTTTATATCATCGTCTGTGAGGTCGTTTTCGCCTGCCATTTGTGCATATTTTTTAATTTCATTTACGTTTTGTGATTTCAAAATCGAATCATCGTTTATGTCAATTCCTTCCGAAATTTGAGGTTCATTTGCCTGAAACTGCTCAACAGAAGGAGTAACCCTTGCGTTTTTGAAGGCATGAGCCGCATTTAAAAGTTGTATAGCACTAACATTTGACGAATTATTAACTGACCCTAACATTTATATTTATATCTCCTTATCGACTCTTTTTATATTTTGAGCTGCTGCCGTGCCCTGTAGTTCTGCAGGTTCAGGCGGAAGTGTTTTTTCCATCTGCGTATAAATCTGTTTGGCAAATCCGACTGTAGAATACGGATTAGACGCAATTTGCCGACCTACTTCATTAAAAATAAAGGACTTAAATTTATCCATGTATTTATCATCACTGCCAAAAATTCCGCCTTCTTTGTCCACGCTTTTGTCTAAGGCTGCAATCATTTTTGTAACAAATATTGCTTCAAACTCGGTGGAAACCTTTTTTAACTGTGCTTTTTGCGACCCTAATCTTTTGATATTATCAAGGGTCTGCACATCGGTATTTATAATATCTGCAGGTAATGCTGATGTTTGTGATGAAATAAAAGACATATTATATTACCTCGATTTCTGCTTGCAAGCTGCCGGCTTCTCTTAATGCCTGTAATATTGATATCAAATCAATAGGCGTAACACCTATGGCGTTAAGTGCTCTGACCAAATCGTTAAGTGTACTGTTTGCCGGCATTGTAACAAGGCTGCCCGTACCTTTGTTAACAGAGATTGCACTGTTTGCAAAAGGTGTTGTCGAACCGCCTGTAAATGGTTCCGGCTGTGACACCTGATTTGTTGTTTGTACCGTAACAGTGATGTTGCCGTGTGCAACTGCCGCCGGAAGCAGTTTTACCTCGCTGCCTATAACAACGGTACCTGTTCTTTCGTTTACGACAACTCTGGCTTTGTCGTTGGTTGCGTCGACCATCATGTTTTCAAGTATTGAAAGGAAAGCGATTCTGTCATTGTTAAACTTTGCAGGGATTGCGACCTTGATACTTGAGCCGTCCATTGCCTTTGCCTGAGTGACATTTTTGCTGATTGCATTAGCAACCCTTGTTGCCATTGTATAATCCGACCTGTCAAGAAGAAGGGTCAAAGAGTTTTCATCGCCTATAGTTGTGTTTATATCTCTTTCTACAATACCGCCTCTCGGGATTCTGCCTGTTGTAGTGATTGCCGTTCTTGTGCTGGAGCCGTTAGAATCTTTTGAAATACCGCCTACAGATACAGGTCCCTGACCTATCGCAACGATTTCACCGTTAGGTGCACGCAATTGTGTTTGCACAAGTACACCGCCTTCAAGACTCTTTGCGTCTGCCATTGTAGAAACGGTTAAGTCAATCTGGTCACCGTTTTTGGCAAACGGCGGAACTGTTGCCGTTACTAATACTGCCGCAGACGAACCTTTCTGGATATAGTTTGATTGTTCAATAACTGTTCCGAGATTTTTTAATAACATCTGGTTTGTAATCTGGGTTGAACGTGAGTTATCGCCTGTACCGGGCAAACCTACAACAACACCGTAGCCGACAAGCTGGTTGTTTCTGACACCTTTTACATGGGCAATATCTTTGATTCTTACCATTGCAGACATTGCCTGTATAGGAAACAAGCCTGTTAACATTAATGTTATTAAAAGTATTGTGAATAATTTTTTCATTTTATTATCCTGTTTTTGTTTAACTATTAGAACAGATATCTTACGGCTCTGTTGATAAATCCTTCGTTGCCTGCTCTTGTTACAGAACCTTTGCCTGCTAATGCAAACTGCAGATTAGCAACGTTTCTTGAGCTTACCTCACCGTTTTCATCAATCCATCTGGGGTCAACGACACCGCTTACGAGGAAGTCTACTCTTTCGGTTCCGTTTAATATTGTCTTTTTGCCCTGTACCATAAGGTTTCCGTTAGGCAAAAGCTGTACAACCTGTACTGTTACATAATCGGTCACACCCATTGAACGCTGGTTTGAAGTTGTACTTTCCACGGTGTTAGAACCGCCGAAGTTATTAAACTGATTGTTTAACGGCGTACCCGGTAAAATTTTATTTAAAAAATTTGTAAAGTTATCTACTGTATTTGAAGACCTGTCTGCGGAATAGTTCAATGAATCATTTACGGTAATTGTTTCGTTCAAAACAATTGTGACAAGGTCGCCTACAGAACGGGCTCTTACACTGCCAAAGAGAGATTTTGGCTCGGCATAAAAAGACTGGGAAGCCCCTAAGACATATAATGATTCAGATTTAGCACTCTGTACGCCTGACAGAATCATCAAAAATGCTGCGAGTACTATTATTATTTTTTTTGTATTTTTAATCTTAGCCATTTTTATTTTATCTCTCCCCTGAAAAAAATTTTTATATTTGTACAAGCACCTGATTTATTCCTATAACCTCGCCCGTATATATTTTGTTAAATCTTTTATTCTTGACCTGAATCATATCGCCTTTGTTGCCCTGCATTAAAGCCATACCCTCAACTGTTACGTTAAGGTTTGAATTTGTCCTGAAATTTACTGTCACCATAGCATTTTTGACAACATCAGGTTTTGCCATTGTGTATCTTTTTGTGATTATATCGCCCGGATAAAACATTTTTTTTGCAACCAGCTCTCTTGCGATATCATTAGCGTTAACCGTATTATCAAGGTTGCCTGTTATATCCACTTTTTTAAACTCTACTGACTGAAGCGGAATAACTTTATCTCTTGCGATAACTTCTTTTGCTACGGCTGCATATTTGTAAGCTTTTGTTTCAACAGGTACATAGTAGGTTCTTGCATAAGCATTGTTTACCTTGATATTTACCTTTTTAAATTCCTTTGCGGTCATATTGTTATAACCGTTAGAAACAATTTCCACGGTTACTTTACCGTCGGGCAGATTAAAACTCTGGATAGGAATATGCCCTACTGCAACCGTACAATCATCAAGGTCGTATTTTTCTAAATCTTTTTTAACCTGTGCGGAAACAAGTGATTTGAATTTGTCAGCAGAAAGAATCTGAGCAGAGCATGTTTGTTTAAGCCCTGTCAAAACAAAGGCTGTTAATATCAAAACTATTAAAAATTTTTTAGTCAGTGCTTTCATTTTTCTTTCTGCTCAATTATTTTAGTTAACTATCTGATTTGTTGTTCTTAAGATGTCTGATGCTGCCGTGATGATTTTTGAGTTTGTTTCAAAAGCTCTTTCCGCTTTGATAAGGTTAATCATTTCATCCACAATTTGTACGTTTGAACCTTCTAAAAACGCCTGCTGAATAGAACCTAAACCGTCCTGATCAGGAGTACCGGGAATCGGAGTACCGGAAGCCGGAGTTTCCACAAACAGGTTATGCCCTATAGATAACAAGCCGGCAGGGTTCTGGAATCTTACAAGCTGGATTTGTCCGACAATTGTCTGCGTATTATCGTTGCCTACCTTAACGGATATGTTGCCGTCAGGAGTAATATTTACCTCGGTAGTATTCTGAGGGATTGTAATCTGCGGTTGAAGCAGATAACCGTCAGAAGTGCAAAGCTGTCCGACTGCATCAGGCGCAAACGAGCCGTCCCTTGTGTAAGCCAGAGTACCGTCAGGGCGTACTATCTGGAAGAAACCTTCGCCTTCAATAGCCATATCGTACTTATTGCCTGTACTTTGCATTACACCGCCGGTCATAACCTTTCTTGTTGCAGAAGTTTTTACACCAAGCCCGATTTCCACACCTACAGGCTGGTATGTACCCTGAGTAATCATTGCACCCGGAGTTCTTATAGCTGTTGAAAGCAGGTCTTGAAATTCGGCTCTGGATTTTTTAAAGCCTGAGGTGTTAACGTTTGCAACGTTGTTAGCCACAACATCCAAATTGTTCTGTTGTGCTATCATCCCTGTTGCTGCTGTCGTTAGCGATCTTAACATTTTATTTTATCTCCCGTGGATTAAATTTTACGAATTTAGTCTGCCTAAATTTATTGTTTGTGAAAGCTGGTTTGATTTTTCCCTTACCAGTGTACTTAGTGTTTCATAATTTCTTGAAACATTAATTGAATTAATCATTTCGTTGATTACATTTGCGTTAGAAAGTTCTATTGCACCCTGCTGAATTGAATATTTTTGTGCTCTGAGTTCAGGGTTTGTATTAATATCTTTTGGAATATACATAGAAGTACCGATTGCCATCATGTTATCTTTATCCGCAAAATCAAAAATACCTATTCTTTGCAAAGCCTGAGTGGTTTCATTTCTTGTTGCAACAATTCTGCCGTCTTCATTGACTGACAACTGTTTTTCCGAGCTTATGTTCAGTTCTATCATATTCAAACGTATAGGCTGATTTAGTTCATCCAAAACCAGATTGCCCTGCATATCGGTTAAGAGGTTTTGAGAATTTATGCAAAAAGAACCGTTTCTGGTGTACATAATACTTCCGTCCGGTGCTCTGAGCTTAAAAAAACCGTCGCCTTCAATACCCAAATCCAGAGGATTTTCAGTTCTCGACAATGTACCCTGCGAAAATTCATGCACCAGTTTATTGGTAACAGAACCCATGCTTATTTCTCCCACCAGTCTGCCGTCGTGGTTTTTGGGGTTGTTTCTTTCAACAGGTTCTTCTATCAATGCGTTATATACATTTCTGAAAGACAAACCTTCTTTTTTATAGCCTGCGGTGTTTACGTTGGCTATATTGTTTGCAATGGAATCCTGAAAGTCAATCAGGCTCATCATACCTTTTGCTGCTATGTCGATACCTCTTGAAATCAAGATTGACCTCCCTGTGCTGCGTATTGTTGATACATGCTCATTATGTTTTTAACGTAATTTTGAGTTTCTTTATACGGCGGAATACCGTTGTACTTTGCTACTGCATTAGGACCTGCGTTGTATGCGGCAAGAGCAAGAGATTTGTCCCCGCCGAATCTGTCCAGAAGCCCTTTTAAATATTTTGTACCGCCGGCAATATTCTGCTCGGGGTCATAAGCGTCTTTTACGCCTAAAGAGTTAGCTGTAGCCGGCATAAGCTGCATTAACCCCATTGCTCCGCAGTGAGAAGTTACATCGCTCTGAAAACCTGATTCCTGTTTTATTACTGCTTTTACAAATGCACTATCCAGACCGTTTTTAGCTGAATACTGTTCGATTAATGCATCTATATCGGCATTGCCGTCGGGTTTGGAAACTAATTCACTTGAGAAGATTTTTTGTGCAAACGGAGTATCTTTAATCTTCTCAGGTTTTTGGGACATATTTGCATCAAGAATTTTTTGAAAATCCTGAGCTGTGCTGACAGGATTTGAGCCAAAAGAGTTCAAGCTGTTGAAGGTGCTTTCAATAGCCTGTATGCGTCTTAGAGTAATATCTAATCCCGTGAGTTCCAATATTCTTTTTTCCTACCCAAGTTTTCTTACCATTAAATTATGAGCGGATATAACTATCCCTCATTAACAAATTACTCTATCTGCAGTATTTTCTCATCAACCGTATGATTGAAATTTTTAACGTCGTATTGACCATCTGGTCAATACACAACTATTTTCAATTGAACCTTTCATGCAGGCAACATTAAACTATAATATCATAAGCTTTTAAAGGCTGCTGCGCTGCCTTTGAGAGCTTAAATACTTTAGGGCTTCTTGTTGACGGCGGGTGATTGTATGATACATCCGCAATGGACGGATCTCTTAACCTGTAGATTTCCGCAACTCTGTCATCAAGTGCCTGTGCTGATTGATTATACAAACCTGCCACATAATCCATTTCAGGATCATAAATATCTTTGACATTTTGAGTCCAGTACTGTGCCTGAATCCTGTAGGCATCTTGTTCTTCTCTTACCGAGGTGTACGGGTCATTATCTTTTCCGTGAACAAATTCATGAATCAAATACGCTCCGGTAAGTTTAGGGTCTGCGTATGTATATTCTTCAGTAACGGAAATTTTTCTTTTATTATGCTCATACTGCGCTATATTGGTACGTCCGCCCATTTTTGAGGTTTTGTCAAAAGATACCGTCATATCTTTCATATCATCCATATAACCTGAGGGGAAAAAGTTTTTGGCAATTTTTACCGCCTCGGTTAAATTTTTTATTGCGGTATCATAACGTTCCTGTCTGGCTTTTTGCGGGTTTATACACGAAAGTCTTAAATTTTGTGTATCTAAAAGATTGCGTTTTGCATAATCATAATTAGGCTCTATGCCTAAAGCACTGTTAAAACACTCTATGGCTTTTGCATACATACCGGCTTTTTTATAATTCTCACCAAGCAGGGTAATATTTTCTATATCCTGCGGGTATCTGTTAAGGTATGCCTGCAGATGAGGGATAGCTTCTTTATAACGGCTGCTGAATCCGTATGTTTTAGCCAGATTCAAATGAATATCAGCGTTATAAGGGTCAGAATTCAGTGCGCTTTTATAGTATTCTATTGCTCTCTCAAAATTTCCGTTTTGCAAATACTCGTCAGCTTTTTCTTTTAAATATGACGAAGAATACCCGCCTGTAATTTGCGGAGAATTACTGTTAAGAACGGTCAATTTAGCTTTAAAAGACGGTCTTGTATTTGTATATGCGTTTAAATTCGTAATCAACTTTTTTCCGGTACTGTTTCACACTAAATCTTTTTTATTTTAAAACCAATCACCGGAAAAATTTGCCTTATTTTGCTTCTTATTTTTATAAATTGATACAATATCGCAAATTTTAATCATTGATTACTGTTTCAAAATTTTTATAAGACGCTGAAGAAAGCGTATAACTTATTACCCTGTATGAGTTTAGCCTTCTGTTATTTCTTTGTTTAATTTTTTCCCAGAGCTTTTTGTTATGCTCTGACACCCAAAAATCATAATCGCATATATGAGCAAATATATATGCAAATACCTTTTCTATTTTTCGGATAACGGATTTATTTGTAATTGGACAAGATACTGCAGATTTAGGATAAATACAAAAATCAGATACAGTAAAATTAAAATTCTTTTCGGACATTATAACTCTCCTATTAATATTAAATTGTAATAAAGCATATAAACACAAAAGTCATTATAAATATTATCTTATTTAAAATAATAAGCCATTACCTAATCGGGCTATTTAGTGTATATTTTACAATTTATTTTAATCAGTTTATTTGGACAATACAGCTTAGCAAAAACTGATTCTGTTTTATTGCGTTTTAAATCTTGGTTTAATGCTATTTTTATTCACAGACGAAAACAAAGCAAAAAAAAAGACCTTTCGGTCTTAAACATTCTGTGATTCCTCGTGTGTGGTAGATTTTCTCATCTCTAATTTTTATCCTCGTATATATATAAAGTATAGACAAGAAAAATAATTGACATATAAAGAATGTATTGTTAAGAAACATTAAGCTAAATTTATTCTTCTTCTGTTTCTCCAATATCATCAAGCGTGTCTATATAATCCACCACTTTGTTAAATTCGTCATCATCTTCAATCATTTCAAAATTATAATCTTCGCCTTCTTTTGTTAAACGCATAAGAACAACTTCTTTTTCTTCATCAGAGTCCTCGTTTTCCTGCGGAAGCAAAAGTGCGTATTCTCTGCCATCCATTTCAATAATATCAATAAGCTGAAAATTAATGATATTACCTTCTTCGTCCACTGTTTCTATCATTTGTTCTTCTAAATCTTCCAAATCGTGTTCAAAATCTGCCATTATTTGCCTCTTTCTTATAAATTGATTAATTACTTCTGTCTAAATGCTGCTGTAATATTATACAGGCACTTTTTAGGTCAACAAGCCCTTTATTTTTTGTATATTTTTTACCCTGCATTGCCAGAATACTTTCCGCCTGACGGCTGGTCAAACGTTCGTCTTCAAAAACAATTTCAATATCAGGTATTTTTATTTTTAACAGATTCACAAAATTTTCGCAATCGTGAGCCTGTTCGCCTAAAGTACCGTTCATATTTTTAGGCAGACCCGCCACAATTTTTTTTACACTGTTCTCAGTGCAAAGTGCTGCAATTTTTTCCACTGCCTGCTCCTGCGGATTTCTGCTGATAGTTTCACAGGGCTGTGCTGTTATAAGCAAAAAATCGCTTAATGCGATACCTATACGTTTTGTTCCTATATCAAGCCCCATTATTTTATACATACGTTAAATCCAATTTTCTTCTATTGTTTTGATACAGTTTTCTATATATTTTATATCAATATTTTGCAAATCTTTGTTGGCACGTCTTGTAAAAATAGAAGTGGCATTTTTTAAATTTTCATAACGTTCCTTTTGGGTAAGGAAGTACTCATATACACTTCTTTTAAGAATATCAAAAATAAATTTGTCTTTTGTTTCTGAAGTGGTAATCAAAGAATACAACAAATCCGCAAAAGTATTTTCGTCAGAAAGTCTTGCAAGATAAGCACTCAACAGCAGTCTGTGGTCAAAAATTTTCAAAAAACTTTCGCTAAAGACATTGTATTTTTCTTCGTTAATAATCTTTTCGACTTCCTGTATATTATTAATTTTATTATCAGCTATTTTATCTATGACAAATGCAAAGTTTTGATTGTGAGAAACATCAAAAAACCATTTATCAAAATAACCCTTGTCATAAATCTGTTTTAACAACTCCGCATTAAGCTCAATATTATTAAGCCCTTGTGTTAAATCAATATTTTCGTAATCTATATCTTTTGTAATCATTGACCACGCAGCATATTCATACGGAATTTCTTCATATTTAAGCCGTGAAATTTTTTCTGCATTTTGCAAAAGATATTTGCAGAAAGTTTCGTCAACCTCTGTGACTTTATCATTTTGATAAAATTTATTGACTATGCGGTCAAATTCTTCCTCACTAATCTCATTAAAACCGAAACAGTCTATGATTCCGTCAATATCATTAACTACAAGAGCAAACATTTGAATAAAGGAAGCCTGATTTTTTCTGGAAAAAATTATGCCCGTATTCCCATGCCCGTCAGGAAAATTAACGAAACATTTATAAACCGGTGTATCAGCTAAAAGCTTTTTATAATACTCGCCTGTAACATCTTCTTTGACACCGGAAAGTTTTAAAAGGCTCATGCTTTTTTGTGCATTTGCTCTGACAGCAGGGTCATCTATATTTTCTAATATTGAAGCCAGCAGCGGATACGCAAGATTAGATTTACTTTCTCCCAATGATTTTATTGCCATTTGAGAAATTTTGCTGTAAGGATTAGCCAGCACCAACGGAATCAATATATTCGCAAGATTATCACCGTCATAGTCGTTTGAAAGCGATTCAACAAGCATTTCTTTTTCCGGTTCGGCAAGTGCGTTAATAAAATCCAAAAAGTCAATCTGTGCCTCAGGGTTTATCTTTGCACTTTCTAAAAGTTTAACGGTATCTATATCAATGATTTCATCAGGGTTTTCAAAATATGTAAGATACTGTTCATAATTTACGTGTTTGCCTATTTCTCTTAAAAAAGTAACTATTTTAGCTTTTACGGAGTCTTTGATTTTAGGGTTTGCAAGAGTTTCAAAAAACAATTTTTCAATTTTTTCTTTATCAACAAGTTCGTTTAAAAGAAAAGATATAGTGTAGTCCCGCATTTCGGAGTTTTCTTTGAGCAATTCCTTATGCAGAATCTCTAAAACAGCATCTTTATCCTGAATTGTATTTAAGTCATCAAGAGTATTCCCGACAAAAGACAGGTCGGAAGTGTTATTTTGTAAATTTATTATTGCAGAAAGCAATTTTGCTCTAATTTGCAGTTTATTTTCAGGCATTTTGCAATATTACTCCAGTTTTGTCCAGAAGGCATCCAGAATTTTTTGCGCCTCGCCGGAGGGCATTTTATCTTCGAGAATCAGGTACTGTACAGCAATCATTGTACATTCCGAGCATATATTTACCCCCGGACCCTTTACCATTTTAACCACCTGTGTGTTAGGTCTTCCGCAAAAACTGCAATACACAGGTTCAAACCCCTGATTATTGTTTTCTTCCTTTTTAGGCTTGCTGTCATGCTTAGCCTTGCTGAGGGATACAACTTTTTCATCATTTGACATATTATCAGAATCCTTATATAACGCTTTAAATCTGTTAAAATAGGACGGTTATATGAAAACACAATCTACTCAAAAATTAATCACAAAATTTAAGCTTGCGTCGTCCTTTCTATCAAAGGCTGTAAAATCTGTAAGACCTGCCTTTTTTATATGCCTGTCAAAATTTTCATGCCCTGCATTACGAATAACAACACGATTTTTATTAAGACATACATTGTTTATTGTATCTTATTTTAACGTGGTTGCCAAATATTTTTATTTTGATTATTATGTTGAAAAGTATTATAGAGTTAATAAAACGATTATGAAAAAAGTAGTTCTGTTAATTACTGTATTATTTGTTTCCGTTATCTCCACCGCCTGTATCAACAATCTGGCAGTGCAGGAGTTAAATAATAAAGCTCAGGAATATATGGCAAACGGCGAAACAGAAAAAGCAATCAGCCGTCTGCGCTCAAGTATTGATTTGGACTCAAGTATATTTGAAACGCACTACAATCTCGGTATTGCTTTGATTGCAGCGCATGAATATAAAGATGCTCAGGAAGCTTTGAACAATGCTATTAAGCTTAACCCCGACTATGCAGATACTTACTATTCACTTGCCATGGCTTATGAAGAAGAAGGTTTTGAAATAATTAATGAAGGCAATGAAGAATTAAAAGACCTTCCGGAAACAGAAAATCTTGACCCTGCGAAGAAAAGAGAATTAACCCAATCACAAAAAACACAAATCATAGAGCTGTTTAACTCTGCTATTGACAACTACAATATCTATTTGACAAAAAAAACAGATGACCCTGATAAAGAAAAAATCGAATCGCAGGTAACATATCTGAACCGTCAAATAGAAGAATATAACGGCTTAAAATCAAACGAAATCGAAGATTTAAGACAAATGAACAACACCAAAAAAGCAGAGTCTTCTAATTCCCAAACCGAATTGGGTGATGAGGAATAATGCAATCGCCGCCGTCCTCTGTTCTTATTAGTTTTAACGGTTTCGGTATTCATTATTACGGCTTGATAATGTTCTGTGCTATTGCTGCAGGAATTCTTGTTATGCGCAGTATTGCAAAAAAATATTATAAAGACATTAATACGGAAATACTGCTGGATTTACTGCCGGCAATTATTTTATGTGCGATTCTCGGGGCAAGACTTTACTATGTAATTATGGACTGGAACTATTTCAGCAGTCATCTGTCGGAAATTTTTGCACTCTGGCACGGCGGAATGTCTATACACGGTGGGATTATCGGAGGCGTATTGTGCGGTTTTATTTACACAAAAATTAAAAAAATTAACTTTTTAAAATACTCTGATATTTTTGCCTACGGATTGTGCATAGGTCAGGCAATAGGACGTTTCGGCAACTATTTTAACTGCGAGGCTTTTGGCAAACCCTGCTCAATTCCTTTTATAAAATTATTCATTCCGCCAGCCTACAGACCATACGGCTATGAAAACGTTGAGTATTTTCATCCGGCATTTTTGTATGAATCCTTGTGGGATATACTTGTATTTTGCATACTGTTTTTTGCCGTCAGAAAAATTCGCAACATAAAAGACGGAGTAATTTTCTTTTCTTATTTAATTTTATATTCCGCAGGCAGAATGATTATAGAAACCTGCCGTCTTGACAGTGTTCGTAATTTTTACGGCATAGAAGTTGCTCATATAGCATCGGCAGTGTTAATTTTAACCGGCATACTGGGATTGTTTATTATTTATAAAAAGAAAAGACAAGATGTATAAATCTCGTCTTTTGTAATAGATGATGTATATAGTTAAGTTTATTTATTTTTATTAATACATAGCAGGATACGGAGAAGCATATAAATCTTCAAAACCTAAACCTGAACCGACCGGCGGCTGCATTGCAAACATTCCTGTATTATAAGGATTTGTTGCATTCTGCTGCTGTTGTGATGAAAGGAATTCATCCGCATTATTCAATGCCTGCTGGCTGCTGTTCATTGCGTTTATGTATTCCTGCATAGCTGCAGCTGATTCAAACCCGTAAGATTGTGCAATTGCATCGGCATTATCGTTGCCGGACTCTTGAGCTGATACCTGCGGTGCAGGATTAGCGAGATAATACGAGCCGTAAGCAAGTCCAACCTCAGGTAAGAGTGTTTGTGCAGCTGTTTGATAATTTGCATTTCTCAATATTTGTTTGTCTTTTGCTATTGATTTTTCGATTTTTACTATTCTTGAAGCAATGCTTTGTTTTTGTGCATCGGTTGAGGCTGTTCTTAACTGGTCATTAAGTCTTGTTATATAAGCTTCAGCTTTCTGAACATTCCACTGTGACATTTCAACCTGATATTGTTTTTTAATGCCGTTTAATACTGCTTCTTGTGTTTTGAGTTCAGCTTTCAATGCCGGTTTTGCATCTTTGGAAGCTATTTTTATATCGTCTTTAAGTTTTTGTATTCTTTGTTCCCTGTTTGCAATTGTATTCTTTATTCTGATTTTATACTGTGAGTTAAAATCATCAGCGGCTTGATAAAGCTGTGCACGATATGTTTTTAACATATTTTTCTCTGCTGCTGAAATGTTAGGGTCTGCAAGTTTGGCTTCTACTTCTTTTATATTTTTATAGTAGAATCCGTTCATAACTTTATCACCAGGCGCATTATGCAATAATCTTTCCTGACTTATTAATTTTTGTTTATTGAGTTTATCTATCTGTTTAGTTATATATTTTGCACGTGTTTCACCCGGATTATCAGCGAGTTTTTCCTGCAATTTTGCAATTTGCGCATCAATATCTTTTATATCTTTGTTGAGCTTTTTATCTATAGCTTCAGTATAATTTTTATGACCGTTTTTGTAAGAAAATGCCTGCTGCATATTCGGTTTAACAGTGTTTTGATAGTATCCACGAATAGCACCGGCTGTTTTTACAGGTGACTGTGTAAACAGTGTTTTACCGCCGTTTAATGCTGCTTCTCCTGATATTTTGAAACAATCACGTGTGGCTCTTAAAGAACTAGTAACAGCATTACCCTTGGGTACAGATGCACCGGAAGCTTTCAATGCACCTTTTGCACCGGCAACGGAGCCGACCAAAGCGGTTGTACCGGAACCAATTTCCTGCCATGCAGCTTCTGCTTCAGCATCCGTCTTAGCAGTAACTGCTTTATAAACACCTTTACCTGTTTGTACGGTTGCCAGTGTCGCACCTGCTGCAACCAGAAAAGGAGTAGCTGCTCCGCCTGTAGCTACGGTCAGTGCCACTGCACCGGCAGCAACGGCTGCTGTTGTAAGAGTACGTTTTATACTGAATTTTCCGTTTTCGTCACAGACCATTCCTTTAAAGAAATTGCCTATACCTTTAACGAAATTTTTACATTTTTTACCAAAACTGATTTTGCCATCATCTTTTCCGTCACCTGTTTGTTGTGGTGCGGGCACGGTTGTTGTTTGTTGGGAAGTAGTTACCGTATCAACAGGAGCCTCAGCTTGATTTTGCTGTGTTGTAACAGCACTCTGAGAAGTTTGGCTCTGCTGTGCTGCAGCCTGCTGTTGCTGAAGTTGTTGCTGCTGTCTTTGCTGCTCCAATCTCTGCATTGTCTGCTCATATTGAGCCTGCTGCATTTGTTGAGTCTGCTGCATTGTCTGCAGTAAATACATCCAGTACAAATTATTTTGATAATTTACCGGCAGACCTGAGTAAAAACCCATTCCGTATCCAATTCCCATATAGTAACTTTCTCCCGTTTGTAATTTCCCGTGTAAATATAATCTCTTAAATTCCCTTATTTAAATAAAGTTTTTTAATTCTAAATAATTGCTAAAAAAAAAAATTATGTTAAGAATTGTAACAGATATAATAAATATTGAAATCGTATATAAAAATTTGTTTTTATATATATGTGTGTATTCAAAAAAAGGTGTAAGCAATGACAGTTAATGGTATCTATGGTCCAAATAGCACAACAGGAACAACCGGAACAAGAGGAACAAACGGTTCTACAGCTCCGGCTGAAGATACAACAGGCTTGTTCGGTACAGAAGGAACTCCTGAAACAGAAGGCGTTCAAAACGACGAACAAAGAGCTATGTTAGAAGCTGAATTAGCTCAATTGCAGGCTGAACTTGATGAACTTATAAATCAAAAAACCGAAAAAATGACATACAGCAAAGAATTAGAAGCTCAAATCAGAGCTTTGCAATCACAAAAAGAAGCACTTATTGCTCAAGTTGAAGCTAACAACGACGCTATTGAAGAAAACGAAGAAGAAATTAAAGAATACCAGGAAAAAATCGAACTTGAAGAACAAGAAATCGAAAGATTACAAACAGAATATGACAAAAAGAATAAAGAAGCTGACAACTTAAACAAACAAATCAGCGAAAGAATTGCAAAAGTTCTTGAAGATTCTGAAGCAAATGTAGAAGAACAAAGCAAAAAAGTAGAAGAAGCACTCGAAGAAGCAAACGAAAAAGTTGCTTCAGGCGAATTAAAAGAAGAAGAAGTTGCTCAATACGTAGCAAACAAAGTCGGCAATCCTTCTCTTGCTTCAAGCTCCTCTGAATTTGCTGCTATCAGCACTATGATGAGTCAGGTAAAAAGTTTAATCAATGATTCTAACGAATATATTGCTGAAATCAATCAAAGACAAAATAATATCAATACTTATGAACAAAACATTAATGCAGCAATCGCAGAAAACGTTAATCTGGTTAAAAATAACGAAAAATTAAACAAACAAATAAATGATATTAACAATCAAATAGCAGAAATCGGTAACGAACAATCTACAGTCAATAGCGATATTGCTAAATTAAACCAGCAAATTGCTAACAAACAATCTCAAATACAGTCTGTACAAAACCAGCTCAACGGTTTAGATGATGACACAACTAATGCAGGCGGAAATGACAACAATTATCCTTCTACTCCGGATGTTGATGAAAATGAAAACAACAACCCTCCTGCTGACACAAGCGAGCCATCTTCTGCACAGGCAACAACAAATCCGTTTGTAGCAATTTCTTATAACACAAGTGGTTTCGCTAATATGTTAGAAGCACTTGATGCTACTGCACGCAGCAACGAACAGGCTCTGTCAAATGCACAAACTACAGTTGCCGAAAACAAACAACAAATCAGAAATATTTTCCAGGACCTGATTGCCTAATAATCAAGCAGACTATATAAATAAAAAAAACCGGTTGTTTCTTAACCGGTTTTTTTATGTTTTAAAGTTAATATTTTTTATTAACCAAAGCTTCATGAGCCTTATTTTCAAATGAATCATCAAGAAGGGAAAGGTCTATTTTTTCCTTGTATCTTTTATGCAGTGCAAGAGAAATTAAATAATCTGCAAAATGAGGATTTTTAGGCAAGAAAGAACCATGTAAATATGTTCCGAAAACATTTTTGTAAACAGCTCCTTCTGTTTTATCAGAACCATTATTTCCGTTACCGGTTTTTACACACGCAACAGGCTGCGTATCGTTTTGTAAATAAGTCAGCCCGCTGTGGTTTTCAAACCCGACGAGGGTTTGCGGACAAATAAAATTACATTCAGCAGTTACATTACCTATAAAACGTTTGTTACCCGCAACGGTAAACGCATCTATAAGGCTTATACCTTCCAACCGCTCACCGTCTTGAGGCTGGTAATAATGTCCGAGTAATTGATAACCGCCGCATATAGCTAAAAACACGGCATTTTCATCTCTTGCATCCTGCAATGATGCTTTGTGCCTTTGCAGTTCTTTAGAAACAGCTATCTGTTGCTGGTCTTGACCGCCGCCTATAAAATAAAAATCATATTTTTTTATATCTATTGAATCGCCGATGTTGATTGAATCAATATTTACCTTAATATTACGCCATTCACAACGCTTTTTTATAGTCAAAACATTGCCCCAATCTCCGTAAATGTTCAAAAGTTTAGGGTAAAGATGCGCAATATTGATTGTGTAATTTTGACTATCCATGTTTTTAATTATGACAAAAAATTTTGTTTTTAACAAATTTTAGTTGTATAATAAATTTGCTGATATACCGTAAGCTTGCGCTAAGAGGTATATCGTGTACCTGATGACAACTTAATACTTTAATTAGGGTGAGTGGCACTCTGCCGACGAGAAATGACTAAATGTCATTTCGAGGAGAGGTAGGTAGCAGCTACCACCGACACAAATAGTTTGACAACTTAATACTTCAATCCGGGTGAGTGGCGCAGTGGTAGCGCAGTTGACTCTTAATCAATTGGTCGTGGGTTCGAATCCCACCTCACCCAAAATTCAAAAAAGAGGGCAAAAGCCCTCTTTTTTATTCCCCCATAGATTATTGCGGTAAAATTTTACCGCAACAAAAATGTATCAAGGTGGCAAATTCAAAAAAACGGCGGCGGCAAAACACCCTTATTTATTCTGCTCGGTTATTTATAAATTTCTTGCCCCGCCCATCTCGTGCCGGCACTCCCGAAGGCATTTTGCTTAGGAGATATACTCCTTTTGCACGGCTCCTTGCCGTGCCTGTGCTGCTGTTTTTAACTTTGTTATATATCCGGCAGCAGAGCGAAACTTTTTGTCGGCAAACAACAATAATTCATTATAAAAATAGACTGTTAATAAGATACAGCCGCTACTGTAAACTGTTAGACAGAGGTTGTTTGTAAAAAATTAAAAAATAAAAAATGTTGTACGTTGTTGCACGTTGCAAAGTTGCCATTTTGAATCAATTATCATTTAATATCAATCTTTTAAAATTTTTTTTATTTTATTTTCTATACTTTCATCTTCTTTCATCTTCTTTCATCTTCTTTTATCTTCTTTTATTTACTTTACTTTACTTTCTTTTTCTTTACTTTCTTTTTCTTTTATTGCATTGCTACGGCAATACTGCAGCAATGCAACAGCATAGTCCCAAAAGGTTGTCCTGAGGTTGTTTGCTTTTTTACAGGCTGTTTCATTCTTTTTTCAAAAAAAATTTTTTTCACAACATTTTTTGATAAAATTACATTTTTTATCAAAACAAAAAACTGTGAACACAAATATTCCATTCCTGATAAATTAAAATCAACATTAATTCTCCATAGCACAACATATTAAATGTATTAAATTTACATTTTTACAAAAAAATTGTAATAAACTATAATAAAACAGTGTCAGTTTGGAAGGAAAACTTTATGAAACTTACGGTTTTAGGTGCAGGCTGCTGGGGATTAACATTAACCTGGCTTTTGACGGATAATTTTGATGAGGTTTGTGTCTGGGGCAGACATGTAGATATTTCAGAGGAATTACGAACAAAAAAACATACCTCAAAACCGCTTGAAATCCAGTTAAAAGACAAAGTTGAAATCACCTCTGACCTTGAAAAAGCAGTACAAAATGCTGATATAATTCTTCTTGTTGTTGCAACCTCAGGCATACGGGAAGTCTGCAAAAATCTTGCCAAACTGAACAACGGACAGGGGCTGAAAGAAAATCAAATATTAGTTAACACTTCAAAAGGTCTTGAACTGCCTTCTTTAATGAGAATGAGCCAGGTAATAAAAGAAGAACTGCCAAATGCAAATATCGCAGTGTTATCAGGTCCTACGCTTGCAAAAGAAGTTCTTACGGGCTGCCCGACAGCTGCTTCTGTAGCCAGCGAAAACAAACCTGAAATCTCAAAATTTTTACAGGAAAAATTAACCGTACCGTCTAAATTCAGGCTATACACAAACGATGATGTAATCGGACTGGAACTCGGCGGAAGTCTTAAAAACGTTATAGCTATTGCCTCAGGCTTTGCAGATGCAATGAAACTGGGGGACAACTGTCGTGGAGCTTTGCTTACCCGTGGTATGGCAGAAATCACAAGAATCAGCGTTGCGCTCGGAGCCAAACCCGCCACCTTATACGGGCTTTCCGGCATGGGTGATTTGATTGCTACCTGCTCAAGCCCTATGTCACGAAATTTTACGGTAGGTTCAATGCTCGGTCAAGGCAAAAAAATTGATGACATCTTAAGAGAACTCGGCTCTGTTGCCGAAGGCGTAAAAACATCAAAGGCTGTTTGTGAACTGGCAAAAAAATTAAATCTTGAAGTGCCGATTTCTTCGGCAATCTACGAGGCTGTTTACACTGACATTACACCAAAAGAACTGTTAGACAAACTTATGAACAGAAAATTAAAAGGAGAATAAAACGGCATTCTATTCGTCGTTATTTTCTTCTTCTTTCAAGCTCGTTTGGATTTCTGCCTGATCATTGAAGGCGTTAATAAAATGCGCATAACGCTCCATTCTCAGTTTTAACCAAGACAGCATTGTTTCTGAGCCATAAACCTGAATGGTTCTGGTTCTTGTAAATTGTTTGTAAGACCTGTTGTAAGATTCATCAATGTAGGTTTTGCACTTGCAGTTTAACTCCTCGACTAAGTCGTAGAGAGTCTTAAGCCATGCCGGCTGAACCTGTGCTTCATTTACAGAGTATTCGAGAATCATGTTCTTCCTGGACTTTCTTCTTAACTAATACACTATTTATAAAATGCCCGCTGTGCAGATTATAACCATCATAGGTAATCGCAAAACCCTGTTTATCTTTGCGAATCTGTTTACTTATTTCTACATGGTTTTTATCGGCTTTTGTGCAAAAAACTTTATATTAAAAGAGATATATTGTAACATTAGTTAATATTTTAAATTATTTTTGCCAATATCGTGCCCATATTCACGATTTAACAAACAAATCGTGAATGCGTTGTTAAAATTTTGTAAACATTTTTGCAAATCATGCAAAAATTGGTTTTCGCTTGTGTTTATATATATAAGTGGAAAGCGTAGGTGTTATTTAATGTATAGTTTAACTTTTATGAAATTTTTAATCGGTCGTGATGCAGATGATTTTCTGGCAGAAGAAAAAGAAGTTCAGACACTAAAAAAACCGATAGATAACCCTATTTATCGCTGCGTAAGATACGCAACAGTTCCTGTTGAAATAAACAATAAATAACCAAAAAACAAATAAAAAAACACTTCCTGTTTGAGGAAGTGTTTTTTTATGCGATTAAAAATTATTCACCGATTAAAGCATTAATTTCTGCCACCATAACATCAGGGTCTACGCCGTGAACTTTAGCACCTGCTTCCAGGTTTTCAAATCTTGCAGCAGCACAACCTATACAACCAAGACCGTATTTTGCAAAAACTTCTAATGCTTCCGGATGATTTTGAACTATCTCGATAAGACCCATGTCTTTTGTTACTTTTCCTGCCATAATGATTTATCCTTTCATACTTTAAAGTTTTATTTATTTTTCGTTGACTATCGTTATAAATTCATTAATAAGATTATACATTGAAAAAATCTTTATGTGGAGTGCACATGAAATATCTCAAAGAAATTTTGACCAAAATCAAAGAGATTGTACTGCTTCTGCTTGCTTTCACAGGCATGGCAGCAACAACAATTTATGAAAAATACCTTACAAAATTATACGAAAAACTTAAAGATATATTCTATATACCGCCGGCTCCCGTCGGTTTGAATGCGATGGGCGTAAGAGGCAGATATCTTGATAAAATTTACAGATGCAATTACAGCAAAAGCCGTTTTTGTTCCGATATAATTTCTCCCGTTGATGACCCGTACCTGATAAATCCCGCAGAGTTGTAATCCTTTTACCAACATACTCTTTCGGGCTTTGCAAGCTCATATTATTTACGTCACGCAAAAAAACAAAAAAGCGCAGCTTTTATATAAAGTCTGCGCTCTTTGTGAATATTTATTCAATTTGTTAATTACAGCCGCAATCGTCATCACAATCACACGGATCCGCATCACATCCGCAATCGCATGGTGCAGGTTGTGCGCAAGGGTCACATGGCTGTACGGGTGCTGCGCATCCTGTGCAGGAATTACACCCGAAGGCAACCGTAATATTTTCTCTCGGGTTAACAGAGGTAACTCTGTTGCCTTTTGGGTCAACAAGGTATGCAACCTCATCGCCGGTATGCTGCAACAAGCCTATTGTACCTGACAGAGCCGTTCTTGTTAAATCAATAGGAGCTTTAACAAGTGCCTTTGAGGCATCCATCAAGCTTCTGCCGGCAGCAGGCAATTGTCCCTGCAATGTTTCACCGAGTGTCAAACCTACACCGTCAGTAACATGTTCTGCTGCGTTGCCTGCAGCAATAATCGCACCGCCGACTGTTCTGCCTATAGTACCGACTACACCGCCTGCAAATGTAAACGGAGCTTCAATTAATTTTGCAAAGAAATTAGGTTTTTTATCCGTTTTAACCTGAGCGGTTAATACCTGCTGAGGCAAGTCAGCTTTACAATCATGGCATTGGATTCTTTCAAAAGAAAGTTTTAAACCGCCTTTACAGTTGCCGGAAGGTCTTTCTACCTCGGTGACTTTACCGTAGACATTAGAGCCGGCAGGGAAGGTTTGACCGTTGATTGTTACTGATTCTGTTGTTTTAGCGGCAAATCTGTCGCCAATAGTAGCCGATTTGGCACTAATTTCGTCTTCAAATTTTAAGCAAAGTGTCGGGATAGTAACGACTTCATCCTTGGTCATAAACGCAGCACCGCCTGTGCAGCCGCAATCAGATGTATAAGCCACATCTTTTTTAGAGTATCCCATCGCAACTCGCACAGATTCCAGCATAGAAGCTACATCGGCACGGCTTGCATCTTTACAAGCCTGAATTTCATTCGGATTAGGAACATCGTTTAATGCGCCTGATTCAATAGCTTTTGCAACAGGAATCTTAGCCCATGCCGGAACTTTATTTCCATCACAGTATTTGCTCAGAATCTGGTCAGCTTTGCAGTTGTCCATTTCACACGGGATGCCTTTTGCAAGAGTAACCATTGCTTCTGCTCTTGTTACAGGTTTATTGGGTTTAAACAAATCCCCCGGATAACCGTCCATCAAACCGTTAGCAACAGCCGTATTTATAGCTTGATTTGCCCAGTGATCCGCAGGAACATCTTTAAATTCTTTTGCAGGACAGCCGCAGCTTCTTAAATTAAAACCGTTAACTGCCATAGATGCAATTTCTGCACGTGATACTGGCAAATTAGGTTTAAATGTTCTGTCAGGATAACCCGCAACGACTTTGTTTTCCGCAAGCAGGTTTATATCACACCCTGCCCAGTATCCGTCCGGTACGTCTTCAAAAGAAGATGCTCCCGTAATCGGTGCAGCACCGCCTGTTATAGGCGGATTGTAAGGAGTGATTGTTCTTTTAATCACTTCCATACCTGATGAAGTCTGCATTTCCACCGGACAGCCGCCGTTTAGCGCAGTAGGGTCAACAGGTGCAGCACCGCCTGTTATAACCTGATTAAGGTCAAAGTTTGTATTGCCTATTACCGGCATATCTGCTGCAGCACCTGTGGTAATTCCTTCACCGCAGCCGCATCCGCAGGTAGGCAAATCAGATACCATTACCCCCGGTGTCGGGCATAATGAACATCCGCATTGCGAAGATTCGCCGATAATAACATTATTCGCCGCAGAACCGACTGACTGGCTGTCTGAATAAACATTAGCCGGATAAGCATAATGCTGTTTTGAAACAGATTTTCCGTCGCATTGTGAAGCACAAACAGACTGCACTACAGGCTGGCAGTCACACGGCGGGGCTACTGCTTCACACGGGTCGCAAGGGCAAGGTGCAGCTGCGCCTGTTTCGCATCCGCAATCATTCTCCGGTACCGGTGTACACGGGCAGACTGCGGTTGATGGCGTTACATCCGCCTGACAACCTGATATCGGGCAAGCGGCAAGTTTTGTCATATCTAAACTTGAAATATCTACATTACTTGCAATCCCCGAGTTCATTGTACCTGCCATCAATCCGATAGTAAGGGCTGCGGCAAGTGTAAGTTTGTTAATCGTCATCTTTCCCTCCTTAATTAAACAAACTGAAATCGGATTCCTATATTTAAATCCAATCTGTGATTTTAACACCTTATGCCGTATTATTACGGGGAAACTATCCAAAAATCATTACCGGAGTTGACTGCCTTAACAGGCTATTAGAATCATGATATTGATAATATTTATTATCAGAAAATTTCATTTATTTTACAAAAACTCCTGAAAACCTCTATATTTATATGTAGTTTCAAGGGGTTACATTTGCTACAAAAATAGTATATAATATAAATAGAAGATATACTTCAGTTGTGTTACTAAAAAAGAAAATGAGAACAAGATGTCCTTTGGTATCAATGGTCCGAATCCAATACACGGTATTCAGGAAGCGCAAAACATGCGCAACAACGGTGGCGGCGGAAATTTAGGGTATTTTCAACGCCGGAACAAAAAAGGTAAACAAAAGGAAAACGAAGTTGACGTTTTCCAATCCAGTGATGAAAACGATATTTTTATCCCCGAAGAAGCACTTGAAGATGATAATATTTTAAAAAAAGCGTCTGATTTTATAAAACAGTTCAAAAAACCCAGAAGGTCTTTGTAAAACAGTCTTTATTTATTATAATTTCATATAGTCAACTGACCCCGATAACTTATTGAACGGGTGCATAAAACAAGTTCAACCGTCATCTTATACCCCAGGCACCCGCAACAAGTACATGGGGTCACTTCCGTAAAATGCTAGACTCGGTGCCACTCGCACTCCGTGTACCACTC
>CALUSA010000023.1 GCA_944323275.1 Candidatus Gastranaerophilales bacterium | reverse complement strand
GGGTATAAGATGGCGGTTGAACTTGTTTTATGCACTCGTTCAATAAGTTATCGGGGTCAGTTGACTATATGAAATAACAGTTTTATCAGTCTAGCAAGTCAAATTTTGACATAGAACTTGAATCCTTTTTATCACCTTTTAAAAATTTTGGAATATAAGTTTTCAAAGTTTCATTAACTTTATCCACGATAAGCGGATTATTCTGCCGCCTGCTGTCATAACTTTTTGTAGTTGCAGTTCCGAAATCGGTTTTTACAGCCTGTTCATATTTAAAATATGTCGGATTGCTTTGATTAACAATAATTTTGTCTATAACTTTACCTTTGTCAATTTCTAATAATAACAAATTTTCACCGTTGTATATCGGTTTTAATGTTATTGTATTGCCATGAGAATCTTTTTTAACAAATTCAGGAAAACTTTTATTTGATTTTTTTGCTTTAATATTTGTCCAGGTTTCGTTAATTAAATCGGTAGCTTTTAAAATCAATTTTTTTGAACGCTGGTGAATATCTGGTGCATCAACATTAATAATATTAACGGTACTCTCGTCTGTTTTTTTTCTTCTGCCGTTAAAACTGAGCTGATGTGCAGAATTTTGATTAAAATTTAGCGGTGAAATCTTTAGCATATTACGAACCTCCATAGTGCATACCGGATTAACAATTCTAAAAAATTTTTTTTGCTAATGAGTTAGCCGTGGTTTTAGTATTTTAGAATGACTAACACACAATACCTAAAAAAACTAAGTGTAACAATTTGTATTTAAAATTATTCATATTAATTATTTTTTAGTAAAATAATTGATATGAGCATAGAAAACGGGGTAGTTTTTGAAAATTAGTGCACAGCCTAAACCGGAGATTGAATTTGTTTTAATATGCGTTTGTACGTATAAGCGTCCTAATATGCTTGAAAACGCATTGAACTCTATTGATACTTTAAACCGGTGTCAGGGAATAAAAACCGCAGTGCTTGTCGTTGATAACGATGAGGCTGAATCTGCTCGTTCAGTCGTGGAAAAATTTGGACATACCTCTGATATACCGGTACATTATGTTGTTGAAAAACAACGTGGCATTGCTTTTGCAAGAAACAGAGTCCTGGATGAGGCAGTAAAACTCGAAGCTTCTCACATTGCGTTTTTTGATGATGATGAAATACTTGATAAAAACTGGCTCTGCAGTCACATAAATTTTTATCGCAATAACGATAATGTACTGATTAGCTCGGGTCCTACATATTGTAAATTCAACGGAGAATATCCATCTTATATAAAAAATAATAAGATTTTTAAAACATCTACAACAAAAAAAACAGGTGAACAGCGCAGCATTTGTGCAAGCGGCAATGTATTTTTTCCCGTTGCTGTATCAAAAATTTCTAACCTGTGTTTTGATAACAGATTTGTGTTTATGGGCGGAGAAGACGGGGATTTCTTTTCCAGAGCCGCAGAGGCAGGTTACACAATCGTATGGAACAATGATGCCGTAAACTACGAAATCACCGGTCAGCAAAGGGCTAACCTTAAATGGCTGCTTAACAGATATTATTACAACGGCTACTCAAGTGCTTTGTTAAAGCTTTTAAAAAACAATAACCCGTTTATAAAAGCCCTTTATTTTATAAAATATTCCGTATCTTTTTTAGGCAGTGCAATTTTACTTATACTGTCCATAGTATGCGGTTTAACAATGTTTTTTAATGTACTCGGACTGTGCTTTAAAAATGCTGGAAAAATAGCTTACGTTATAAAAAACAAACCGCTGGAGTATTACAAAGAAGTTAACGGCAATTAGTTTTTTGTCTTGATAAACAAATGATATATGCATATTTTCAACTGTCTATGCAGCGCAATATTTTGTGTTATAATCACAACAGCCGACGATAAAATATAAGTTATTGGCGAGGAAAGGTTAAAAATGTTCGACAGCTTATCAGATAAATTACAGGAAATAATACGTAAAACCTCGGGCAACGACAAATTGACCGAAGATAATATGCAGGAGGCTCTGCGTGAAATAAGACGTGCACTTTTAGAGGCTGATGTTAACTTAAGAGTTGTAAAAGCTTTTGTTGCTTCAATAAGAGAACGAGCCGAAGGCGAAAACGTTGTACAGGGCGTGAATCCTGCACAGCAGTTAATAAAAATTGTTAATGATGAACTGGTTAAACTCCTCGGCGACAAGAACGAACCGCTTAACCTTAACGGACATCCGTCAATAATTATGATGTTAGGGCTTCAAGGCTCAGGTAAAACCACCTCGAGTGCAAAGCTTGCAGTGAAATTAAAAAAAGAAGGCAAAAATCCTCTGCTTGTTGCATGTGACGTTTACAGACCGGCAGCTATTACACAGTTAAAAACATTAGGTCAGCAAATAGGCACAGAAGTCTTTACAATAGACGGATGCAGTGATGTGCAAAAAATTGCGACAGAAGCTCTTGAATATGCAAAAAACAACGGGTTTAACGTTGTAATCCTTGATACTGCAGGACGTTTGCAGATTGATACTCAGATGATGGCAGAGCTGCTGCTTTTAGACAGAGTTTTCCATCCTCAGGAAAAATTGCTTGTCATTGATGCAATGACCGGACAAGAGGCAGTAAATGTTGCAGAAAACTTTAATGAACAGCTTGAAATTACAGGGCTGGTGCTGACCAAGCTCGACGGTGACTCAAGAGGCGGTGCGGCACTGAGCGTTGTATATTGCACTAAAAAACCGATTAAACTGACGGGTGTGGGCGAAAAAATAGATGCGCTGCAAGATTTCCACCCTGACAGAATGGCGACCAGAATACTCGGTATGGGTGATATTGTTTCTCTTGTGGAAAAAGCTCAAGAGCATTTTGACGCTAAAAAAGCAGAAGAACTTGAAAAGAAAATGCGCAAAGCAGAATTTTCTTACAATGACTTTTTAAATATGCAAAAAACAATGAAAAATTTTGGTTCTTTAGACCAGCTGCTCGGCATGCTGCCTATTCCGGGACTTAAAAAGGATGATAGACAGCTTATCGCAAACGAAGGCGAAAAACACATGAAACGCATTGAAGCCTTTATACAGAGTATGACTCCTGAGGAACGTGACAATCCGTCGTTAATAAATACAAGCCGTAAAAAACGTATTGCAAAAGGCTGCGGAATGGAGCTGCAGGAGATCAATCAGTTCATAACACAGTTTGAACAAATGCGTAAAATGATGCAGGGCTTCACAAAGATTTCTGACGGGGTTAAATCAGGAAAAATTAAAATTCCAAAACTGCCAAAAGGGTTTGGAAAACACAGCAAACTTCCGTTTTAAAAAATTTAAATAAAAATAGTGACAAATATTTTGTTTATGTTTTACTAGAAGTATGCCACTACAGATTACTGCATTAAATCCGGCATATTCGGGATTACCTTTCGTCAATGCAAATTTTTTAAAACAGAAAGATATATCCTGCAGGGAGAAGCCGTGCATAAAAAACAATTTTGCGCTGTTTGATATGAACAGGGCAATGCTTAATAAATCGTTGATTTCCTTCAAAGGTTATTACGGCGATCCTCAGCCGTTAAAAAAATTGTTCTGGATTTCAACAGGCAGAAATGACGTCTATGAAGACAACTGGACAAAAGACCATCTGTATCAGGTCGGTATAAAAAAATGGGTTAACGCACATCCTGCCGAACTTTTGAAACATACGCCCGAACAGACTATACAATCTCTTTGTACATTAATTAAGCCTGATAATCAGTATCCGGGGATTCCTCCGTATATTCCGTCACCGAATTTTGGCGACAAATGGGGCAGACGGGCAAATTATATTGAGATTAATCCCCGTGTGCTCGCAAAGTATGACAACAACAGCAACAGATTAACAGACGGGCTTTTGAACTCCATGAAATTAATCAGAGCTATACCCACTTCGCCCAACTCATTTGCAAACTGTATTGTTCTTTCACAGTTATATCCGGGTATATACGGTGACGGTTATGACGATGCCGGCTCACTGTACTGTGCAAATTTGCACTCCGGTATCAGTCAGACACTTACTGCTGACGGACTTTATGCAAAGATGGGGGCGGATGAACAGGTTAAAGCCTTTAATGACATGGCTCATCTGTTAGGTTTTAAAACAGGATTCAGGATACCTCTTTCTGCAGGTCAATTGCGTGTACAGGGACGGGAATTTAACTGGTATGAGCACGAAAAAGCCTTTATAGATGCCTGTGTATGGGGTATTGAACTTGGGTTTGATGCAATATACTTTGACAGCGCAAAACACATTACCGATAGAAACGGATACAGCGGGGTTGGTGATTTGCCGAATAAAAATCAGATGGGATATATCTTATACAAAATTCGTGAACAAACCGGCAGGCATGATATTTCTTTTATCGGTGAAAAATGCGATAACAGATATGATTACAAAGAAATGGGATTTACTGCAGGTACTGACTGGGGTAAAGCAGATGACTTTAATAGCGTAAAATGGGAGTCTGAGCAGCAAAGCTGGTCAGGAGAATATGCCGGCGGTCCGGAAGTTTCCAATGACAATGATGATGGCGGAATATTTTTCCCTCAAAGACTTAACAGAATAAATTCCTGCCTTTTCGGTTACAGAAATATCGGTGAAAAGCTGCCTTCTTTTATGCAAATGCACGATATATTCCCTTTGTCGCCATATTCTAATACGCATGAAGTAATGATGCATGCAAAACAAATGAGCGGCTCTGATGCCTGGACAAAATGCGAACGTCATTATGACGGTGCGTTTAATACCAGTCCTGCGGCAACTGATTACCGAAACTGTGTTTATCATATTTTTGAAAATGTTATAAAAGCATACGGGTAAATTTATTTTTATGCCGTATCTGAGAGGCAAAAAACATTGCAAAAAAAACAAGCGGACGACGAGACTCGCAACGCCAATCTAGGCGAAGAATGAGCCGTAGAGAGGCGGAGTGCCGTTAATTTGCGAAAGCAAATTGAACGGTAAACCGTAGGTGTAGCAAACTTGTTTGCGTACAGCTACGAAGTGAGAGGCAAAAAAACATTGCAAAAAAAACAAGCGGACGACGAGACTCGAACTCGCGACGTCAACCTTGGGAAGGTTGCATTCTACCACTGAATTACGTCCGCTTAAATTTTTTATATAAATATCATATCACTAAATTTTCTATTGAATAATATTTGTTTTGCCGGATTGTAAATCAAATAATATTACTCTGTGATTGAGCATATCGGGAATAAAAAGTTTTGTTCCTTCAAGCGCAATATCTGCCGGAGTCATACCGTTTTGTATAAATACCGGTTTTTCAAGTTTAGTTTCTGTATCAATAGCGATAACGGAAGCCGAATGCCAGTCGGAAACATAGACTGTCTTTCCGTCATCAGACACTGCAATACCGTCATACAAAGCCGGGGCAGTGTTTAACTTTTCTACCACAGGACTGTTTATATCTTTTATTACATAAACAACATTTTCTGAATTTATGTTTTTGTAATCTTTAGGTATTGAAGCTATGTACATTGTGTTTTCATATATCGTAATGCCGTTAGGCGATGGAATAGAAAGCCATTTTTGCGGCTTGAGCTTTTTAGCTTTTAAATCTATTTTATAGATGCTGTCAGTGTCTGTTGCACTGACATAAAGCGTATCGCCTTTTAAAACAATATCATTGACGGCTTTGTCCTTGGTCGCAAATTTTATTATTTGCGGCTTGACCTTTTTTTGCAGGTTGTAAACTACAATGTTTGTACTGTTGCAGATATACAATTTGTTGTTGTAAACAGCCATTGCTGTCGGGTGTTTTAAATAACCGTCAGCAGGGATAAACGATTTTAGTTCTTCATCTTTATAATAAAGTATATAGCCTTTGGCTTCTGTGTGTGCTGATTTAAGCGTCTTTGAGCCAAAGTTTGGAATCAATAAGCCGCCGTTATAAGGCAAAATACTTTCGTTAAATCTTATAAGAGTTTGTGAAGATTGCGCAAAACAAGCATTTGCAGCAAAAAACAAAGCCGTGCATATCAATATTAAATTTTTTTTCATAAAAAACTCCGAACTAATTTCTATCGAGGGCTATTATAGCACAAAAGAGGAATGATTGGGCATTCCTCTTTTGTGGTTTGAAAATTAAATTATTTTAAATTTGTTTTGAAAAATTGTTCAATCTTGTCAAACGGAATTTTTTCAAGATTGTCATAAAGGTCAACGTGATTTGCACCTTCAACGATGTACAATTCTTTGTTGTCACCTTTTAGCTTTTTGAATGCGTCCTCGCTAAAGTAGCGGCTGTGAGCTTTTTCTCCGTGAACCATCAGTACTGCGTTTCTTATTTCACTGCTGTATGCAAGAATAGGCATGTTAATTAAAGACAGCGATGAAGTTGTGTTCCAGCCACCGTTTGAACCGATTGAACGTTTGTGAAAACCTCTTTTGGTTTTGTAAAAACCTACATAATCTTTTACAAACTGCGGCTCGTCACCAGTGAGTTGGTCGGGCAAACCTTGAGATTTTGCATAAGTTCCGTTTTTATAGTCTTCGGTTCTTTGTTTGTTAAGTTGTTCTTTCATCGCATAGCGTGCATCTTCATCAATGGTGTCATTGTAGCCTCTGGCTGTAACTCTTGTCATATCGTACATTGTAACGGTTACTGTTCCTTTGATTCTAGTGTCGATTGCCGCTGCGTTTAATCCGAAACCTCCGAAACCGCATATCCCGATAATGCCTATTCTCTCAGGGTTAACATTTTTTTGACTGCTTAAAAAGTCAACGGCTGCGGAGAAATCTTCAGTATTTATATCCGGAGAAGCAACATCTCTCGGCTCTCCACCGCTTTCACCCGTGTATGACGGATCAAAAGCCAGTGCAACAAAACCACGCTCTGCCATTGTTTGAGCATAACGACCGGAAACTTGTTCTTTCACTGCACCGAACGGTCCGGAAACTGCTATTGCAGCCATTTTGTCTTCGGTTTTCTGTTTCGGGGTGTATAAATCACCTACGAGTGTAATACCGTATCTGTTTTTGAATTGAACTTTTTCTACATTAATTTTATCGCTTTTGGGAAAAGTTTTATCCCAATCATTGTTTTTTGCTATAGACATATTATTCGCTCCTATAACTAATAAAGCTGCTATACATGTTGAAAGTACGTGTTTTAGCATTTTTACTCCTTTATATGTTTAATCACTTTAGCAGGATTACCGGCAACAATACAATTTGGCTCAACATTTTTTGTTACGACACTGCCTGCACCTATAATAGCACCGTCACCGATTTCAATCCCCGGAAGAATAGTAGAATCTGAACCTATCCACACATTTTTGCCGATAACTACAGGCTTGGGCGTTATGTTTGTACGGTATGCGGGTGAAAAATCGTGATTAAGGGTTGCAATAGTTGTGTTGTGTCCGATTAACGTACAGTCGCCTATTGTTATGCCGCCTTGATCCTGAAAACGACAGCAGGCATTTATAAAAACATTTTTGCCTACTGTTATGTTCTTGCCGCAATCAGTGTAAAACGGCGGAAACAGCCTAAACGTTTCGTCAATTTCTTTGCCTGTAAGTTCGGAAAACAACGCTCTTAGTTCTTCCGGTGTGTTGTAGTGGTTATTTATTTTTGCAGTAATTTTTAGAGCGTCCTGAGCAAGTTTGTGAAACGTTTCCATAAGCTCGGAACCTGCTTTGACCGTAGATTGTTCTTGCATAGCTTTTAAAAAATCTTTTGTATCCATAAGTTCATTATTTACTATTGTTTAAAAAATAGCAAATACCTATATCGAATAATTAACTATGCAGTATGGGTATATTTAGCCCGGGTGTTTTAAATTAACACTGAGGGTCAGTCCTTTATCTGTGTGAATACCACGTACTAAGTAAATACTTTCTGTTATATCATCTGGAATATATGTGTAATATTGTCTGCCGGAATTTTTAATGAAGTTATATAAATTTTTAATAAATGTAGTTGATACAAATTCGCTTGTGCAGTTGGATCTAATTTTATCTCCGGTGTACGTCAATTCAGGACATGCACAGGAAGAACCATAATAATAAGTTTGGTAGGCATCAGCAACAACACGAGTGGCAAAAAGCGGGGCTTTTGTAGCTTCTTTATTAAAAATTTTTTCATTGTCGTTAATAATTTCATAGACATCAAGACGGGCTTTTATAGCTTCTTTATTTTTTTGCGGATAAAACGAGTTGCAATGTATTTTTTTTGAACGTATTTTTATTTCGGCAACATTCATATCTTTATCCAGGGCAAAAGTAAACTCTATTTTGTCATCTTCAGGGAATTTAACATTCCTGCTAAAATATTCAAATAGTTGTTCTTGCATTTCTTGAGCCGATAAAAATTTTTTCTTGTTTTCTGTGTTATGCTGCTGATTTTTTCGTAATTTTGTTATAATTTTGTCGGTTATAGGATTTTCATCTTTATTGTATGCAGGTCTGTCTGCTGATGCCGCCTCTATAAAATTTGTTGGCACAACATATTCAGTTTCATGTGCCTGTTTTGTAATCAAATTTGTATTGCCTTTTTCTTTGTTTTTTGAAACAGATTCAGGCTTTTTTTGATTGGCTGTAGTTGTGGTATCAGCTTGAGAATCAGGAACTAACGGCTGTGTTTCTGATGCAATGAAGATATCGCCAAGAGTTTTATAACCGTTTAGTGTTTCATCATTTATATTGTTTTCATAAACATAATTTGTTGCTTTTTGCGTTTCTGTTTGCTCAGTGTAGGCAGTGTTTTTTGAACCGTTAGATTTTTTCGGTGTTTGTTTTTTATAATCTGTATTAATCTTTTCTTCCGTTACATTCGCAGTTACCTGCGCAGAATCCGTGCTTTTGTTTGCAAGAGGATTTATTGAAACACTGAATACAATTAAAATTATTAAAAATATTGATGTTGTAAAAATTCTTTTTTGCATTTAAGAATGCTCCTGAAATATTTATGTACCACACATCTGCATTATTCTTTTATCGGGGGAATTGACAGCAGAATAAAGATAAACAGCTGCCTGCAGGTTTCTGTTATAATAAACGAAAAATAACAGATTTTGTTCATAATTATTAAGCTGAAATCACTGCAGTTTAAATATAATCAAGAGATATAACGCTGCAATAATGTAAAGCAGCAAATTGTAAAAATTATTTTAAAAAGCTTTCACAATATTCTTTAACAGGACATTTGTCACAAAGCGGACGTTGCGGCTTGCAAATATTCTGACCGAAAGTGACAAGTATTGTGTTTATATCAAGCCAGTATTTTTCTGGCAGCAACTTGCGTAAAGCCATTTCTGTTTCATCAGGCGTGTTTGTTTTTACCCAGCCGAGGCGGTTTGAAATCCTGTGTACGTGAACATCCACGCAAATAGCTGGAATTCCGAACCCTTTTGCCATTACAAGGTTAGCGGTTTTTCTTCCGACACCTTTGAATTTTACAAGCTCATCAATAGATTGCGGAACTTTTCCGTTATGTTTTTCAACAAGTTCTTTGGATATATCAAGGATTTGACCTGCTTTGTTTTTGTAAAAGCCTACAGGATAAATTGCTTTAACAAGCGTATCTTCATCAACCTTTAAAAAATCCTGCGGTGTTTGCCCGAGTTCAAGCATTCTTACAGAACAAGGGTATGTTGTTTTGTCATTTGTTCTAAGACTCAATATACAGCATATTAAAACTTTAAACGGGTCATGAAAAGTTTCCATAAGCTTAACAAACTCGGTTTGCGGCAGGTTTGCATCTTTTATTACGTTTACGATTTTATCTATATTTTTTTGACTTTTGTTCATAATTACATTTATACAAAAAAACACCCCCGAATCAACGAAACAGAGGTGTTTTGTATTTATTTTTAATAGTTAATTAACTATTCTTCTACTTCGATAACGCCTACAGGGCAAGATTCAGCAGCTTCTTTAATGCTGTCTTCGTTGCCAGCAACAGCAGCTTCGTTAACTACAGCTGTGTCTTCGATAGAAAATACTGCATCACATACTGATTCGCAAGCACCGCAAGCTATGCAACCATCATTAATTTTTACTTTCATTGTTTTCTCCTTTATATTTTATCAAATCGGGACAATATATCCCGTACCCTTACTCAGAATATTATACAAAAAAATATAAAAAATACATACCCTCTTTAATTAAGAAGTGTAAATATCAAAACAGAAAGCAGAGATTCTTTTATGGTGAATGTGTTTTATGGGTTGTTTAAAAAGAGATAGCGAGGCGCATCGAGTATGGCATTTTTAGACTCTGTCGAAGAAACAATTAAGCATTGTTTTTGAGCGAAATACCCCTTGCACTTGTTGGTTCTGCCGGCCTTGTTGTCAAATAACTGACTTGTTTATTGTGCAGGTTCAATGAGTAGTCGGAGTCAGTTAACTATATTATATGAAGAATAATATTAACTGTTTGATATGCTCAATCGATTTCAGTTGATTGCATCAAATATATTAAGCATTGTAAAGCGAAAAAGATAGTGTTAAAAAATCTTTACAAATGTCGAAAATCCACTGATAATGCCTAATAGGATAGGATAGGTAGGAAAAAATATGAGCAGTTAAAGTCATTTTAAAGATGTGCCGATAAAGTTGCAGTAGCCATAAATAATGTGTTTGTTCATAAGAAAGGAGCATCTTATGAAAATTAATTTTACTACAGTAAACACAGGCGGATTTAAGCCCGTTGAGGGCGGACCATCTCGACCTGTAGACCCGTCTGATGCACAATTGGTAGAAGACAAAACCGATTATTCACCTCAGCAGATGGTAGATTCAACTGATTATTTATCATCCAAGCTATCTGAAAATCTTTGGGCAGACGGTGGTCCGGACGCAGCCGGATTTAATGATTTGAAAGATAAAATCAATGGTGCTATGCCGGATGATGATGAGCCCGGTCTTGCCGATAACGGCATTGGTTTTATACCCGGAGCAACATCTGATAAAGGCGGCATTAAAAAATATTCATAAAATATAATCTTTCTGAGTCGCAGAAACTTAAGCTCTTTCGGGCAAGTTTCTGCGCTTATTTATTTCAGGTGTGATTGACCTGCCTTATTGACATTTTATTACGTTTAGGTCTGTTAAAGACATTTGTTTATGCTAAAATATTTTCACTATGATTGATATAGAGCAAAAACAAAAGTTAGAAGAATTGGCTTTGAAAATAAACAAAGCGAAGGAGTGTCTTTGACCTGCCTAAATTGGAACAGCAGGTTAAAGAACTTGATTTAAAATTACAAAGCGAAGATATATGGTCTGACCCTCAAAAAGCATCAAAACTTTCACAGGACTTAAACGAATATAAATCTAATATCGAACAGGTGCAAAACTGGGAGAAAACCCTCGAGGATTGTAATCTTCTTGTTGAACTATACAATGAAACAGAAGACGAATCACTGTGGGAAGAATTGCAAAGCAATATTGAACAATTGGAAAAGGAACTTAATGACTGGGAGATTAAAATGACTCTCTCGGGCGAATATGATTCTTACGATGCAATACTTACTGTTAACGCAGGTGCCGGCGGAACTGATGCTCAGGATTGGGCGCAAATGCTATTGAGAATGTACACACGCTGGGCTGAAGCAAAAGGCTGGAAAGTTGAGCTTCTTGATAAATCCGACGGGGATGAAGCAGGTATAAAATCCGCAACAATTAAAGTCAGCGGCAAATATGCCTTCGGGCTTGCAAAAGCGGAACGAGGCGTGCACAGATTGGTCCGAATATCACCTTTTAATGCAAACGGCAAAAGACAAACCAGCTTTGCCTCGCTTGAGGTAAGTCCGGTTATAGAAGATTTTGAAAAAGTTATAACAATTCCGCCCGAGGATATAGAAATTGATACAATGCGTTCCGGCGGAGCCGGCGGACAAAATGTAAACAAGGTGGAAACCGCTGTAAGAATATTGCATAAACCTACGGGTATTGTAATAAAATGCCAGCAGCAGCGTTCACAGCTTCAAAATAAAGAAACTGCCATGCAAATGCTGGCTTCAAAACTTTTGGCTATAAGGCAGGCAGAGCATGATAAAAAACTTGCCGAGCTTAAAGGCGAAAATTTTGATATAAATTTTGGTTCGCAAATACGCTCATACGTTTTCCATCCGTACAAAATGGTTAAAGACCATCGCACCGGCTATGAGGTCGGCAATGTTGACGCTGTTATGGATGGTGACCTTGACGGGTTTATTGATGCCTATTTAAAGCAGCAAATTGCAAAAACTTAGCCGGACTAAATTTACCGTCAAGATTCATTTGTACCTGTGCCAGCGTTTTTACTATATCTGCGTATTCTTTGCTGATTTTGTCATACTGCGGTAACGAAATATTATTCCTGATAATAGGTGTTGTTACATACAGTTCCTGTTCATTATTCTGCTCACATGACTGTGCAAAACAGCCTGTTTGATTATTCATTTCTTCCATTTTTTTTCACACTACTAAATTAAATTCTTACTACCTTGCATATATAAAAACATTTTATTTTACAAAATTGCCACCCGTCTTAAAAAACTTTACAATTGCAATATATGTTAAATACGATGGAATTACAGATACAATGCCTGCTGTGGCTGCAAAATTTAAGAGAAACTACTAACGGAATATTTGATAACTTTTTTATGTCCGCTACCTATTTTGGGGAATATATTATCCCCTTAAGTGTTATTGCTCTTATTTACTGGGGTGTCAACAAACGTGCAGGGCAATTCCTTTTGTTTGCTTACGGAATTACTCTTTTTGTAAACGTATTTTTAAAAATGACTGCTTGCATAAAGCGTCCGTGGCTGATAGATTCAAATATAAAACCGGTAGAAAAGGCTATGCCTGCTGCTGACGGGTATTCTTTTCCAAGCGGGCACACAGCAGGTGCGATGGCTGTATGGGGCAGTATTGCTTTTTTGTGGTGGAATAATAAAATTTTAAGATACATAATGATTGCAATAGTGTTGCTTGTCGCTTTTTCCAGACTCTATATCGGTGTTCACACTCCGCAGGATGTTATTGTTTCAATTATTGCAGGTGTATTTATTATTCTCGGAGTTGATTGTGTAACAAAATGTATTGATAAGAATAAAAACAGGGATATTATTGTTTACTCAATAATAATGCTTCTGACTGTTTTGCTTTGCGTATATGTTCATATAAAATGCGGCTTGCAGATGCAAAATTATAACCCCCTTACGGACAATGTTAATCCTGTTGAGATGAAACACAGTGTTTATTCAAAAATATCGTTTATAGCCGGTATTTTTTCGGGCTGGATTGTTGAAAACAGATTTTTAAAATATGAAATTCCTCAAGGTTATAGCCGTAAAAAAACAGTGCTGCTAATTGCCGGCATGGCGATTTTGTATCTTCTGTTTAAATGGCTGTATTTCGCTTTTAGTCTGCTTGTACCTCAGTATATTGCTTCTGCAGTTACAACATTTATCTGTTCATTGTATATAACTGTTTTGTATCCTTTTGCGATAAAAAAGATTATGTCTTAAATTAAAAGAAACCTTAATAATTAGCCTGTTTTTGCACGGCGTGTTAACATGTTAACATGCCAAAAATATTGTTAGTATCGGATGACGAAAATCAGAATAAATTAATTACTCATTCATTATCTAAAACTTCAACGGCTGTTATCGCCTCTACTGACGAAGCCGCAATACTCAATTATGCCGAAAAAGGACTGATATCCTTAATTATAATTGACGAGGGATTGAAAAATCTTGATGCCGTTATACTGTGCAAAAAATTGCAGGCATTTAATATCAGAGAAAATATAACCATAATAAGCCTTGTTGCTCAGGATACAGATAATGTTGAGCTTTTAAAGCTGACTAATGCCAATATAACAAAACCTGTTAATGACAAAGTGCTTATTGCAAGTATAAATACTAATCTTAAACTGAAAAAAGCTATTGATACGCTGTCCACAAACAACAGTGAACTTGCAAAAAGTCTTTATCAGCTTGATGTTTTGTATAATACATCTACGCAGCTTGCGGGGTCTTTAGACAAACAAAAGCTTATAAAAATAATGATAGACGGGCTTGAAAAGAGTTTGAGTTTTTCGCTTTCGTCAACACTTGTTTTTAATGACGAGCATGATATTGATTTGATAATAAATTCGCTGTATGCGATTTCTCCAAGACTTGAACATTCGCTTAAGCTGAGGGCTATTTTAAGCTACAGAGCTCTTTTTGATAAAAAAAGAATCCCCTATGATATTAATATTAATGATATAAAAGTTACAAAGCACATAAAACATCCGCTCGAGGAATATGACCTTAATATATTAAAGTTTGACAACCTTTTTGCCCCGATAAATGTAGGGGAAAAGTTTTTCGGACTTATTGAAGTTTTTAGAGAAGCCGATTTTACGCAGGAGGACACAACCTGTTTTCAAACTCTGGCAAGACAGGTGTCGCTTCCTTTAGAAAACGCCTCTTTGTATGAAGAAATAAAGAAGGCAAACATAAAATTAGAAAAGCTGGAAAGATTAAAATCCGAATTTATCTCTATTGTTTCTCATGAACTGCGAACTCCGTTAACAGCAATTAAAAATTCTCTCGAAATTTGTTTGAGCGGCAAAGCAGGTGATGTAAGCTCTATTATGGATAAGTTTTTAAATATGGCACAGCGTAATGTGACAAGACTTTCAGGAATAATTAATGACCTTCTTGATTTGTCAAAGGTCGAAGCCGGCAAAATGGATTTTAAATTTGAAAAAGCGAATATCAATATTCCTGTAGAGTTTATTAAAAATACATTTGAGAATGTAGCCAAAGACAAAAATATTACGCTTATTCTTGAAAAATACGATGATGTTTTCCAAACCTACTATGATAATCAGAGGATTGAGCAGGTTATGTCCAATCTGGTTTCAAATGCAATTAAATTCACAAACGAAAACGGTAAAATTACAATTAAAACCGAAAACATCTCATTAAAAGATATTGACAGGACTAAACTCGCAGGCATTGAAAATGCAGCGTTCTATGAAAATTACATAAAAGTTTCGGTAAAAGACAGCGGCATTGGCATAGCACCCGAGGATCAGAAAAAAGTGTTTGACCAGTTCCAGCAGATAGAAAATTCTCTTAACCGCAAAAATGGCGGAACAGGCTTAGGGCTGCCGATTGCAAAACAGCTTATTGAAGCTCATAAAGGCTTTATCTGGGTTGAAAGCGAGCTTAACAGAGGCACAACTTTTTCTTTTGTTATACCTGTTTTGAGCGAAAAGGAAAAATTTATTATTGACCTTGATAAAGAAATTGCAAAGGCAAAAGCCTGCAGCCAGAGTCTTCTTCTGCTGCTAGTAAAAGAACCTGAGGGCAGAATACCGTCTTTTATTTCAGAAATAAAAGAGGGTAAAATTTCTATAATAAGAAAAACTGCAAATACTAAAGAGGCGTATTTTACCGGGAATGGAGCAAATTTCTTTGCCGTAATGATTCCCGAAGCAGACAAATTTGCACAGAGTTTTATTGAAAAGAAAATTGAAAGTACAATAAACCCTGATAATGAAAGGCATACAGACTCAAAATATGATATATTGTATTCATCGGCAACTTATCCTGAAGGCGGTGCTGATGCAAAGGAACTGTTTGAGTTCGTGGAAACTGCTTTGAGCAAAGAAATTTCCCAGAACGATTTGTCGGAGGTATAAATATAAATGAGTGATAATAAAAAAATTCTTATTGTTGATGACGAGCAGGATATTGTAGAAACCCTTAAGTTTATGCTCGAGGCTCAGGGCTATGAATGTTTTTGCGCCTATGACGGTGAGGCGGGTCTTACTATGGCAAAAGAAATTATCCCTGATTTGATGATACTCGATGTTATGATGCCTAAAATTAACGGATACAAAATCAGCCGTCTTTTAAAATATGACAACAAATACAAAGATATTCCGATTATTATGGTGACAGCACGTTCTCAGGAGGATGACAAGCTAATCGGACAGGAAACAGGCGTAAATGAATATATTACAAAACCTTTTGAACTTGATGATGTCATAAATAAAGTAAAAGAATATCTTAAATAAAAGCGGGTACAATAATGGAGTTTGTAAGAAATAAAACACTCGAAAAATTAAAATATGATCTAGTGCGTGACAATCTTATCAAGTACGAAGATTTGGAAATGGCTGAGCAGATTTCAGAAGCACAACATGTGAATATCGGTCAGGTATTGATTTCTTCAAGACTTATAGAGGAAGATACCCTGCTTAAATTTTTGGAAAGCAAACTCCATATCCCGTACGTAAATCTTGAGGATTATTCTCTTGATAAAAAATGTTTGAGTTATATCAACCTTAATAACGCAAAAAAATATAAGGTTATACCGCTGTTTGAAATCGAAGGTATTTTAACTGTTGCAATGTCGGATCCTCTTGATTTGTTCGCAATAGACAAAATAGTTGAAGATGCAAAATGTGAGATAGAGCCTGTTATATCCTCCGAACATGCAATTTTAAAAAAGATAGAAGAATACTATACAAGCTCAAGCTCTGTCGGACAGATTTTTATTGATGAAGATAAGCCTAAATACGACTGGCGTGAAGTTTTAAATGATACTGAGGTGTCTGCAGGTCTATCAGATGAACATATACAGAAAATGATTCGTGCTATTTTAAAACAGGCAATTTTGCAGGAGGTGCATGAACTGTTTTTTGAACATGTGCCAAACGGTTTGAGGGTAATATTTAAGGACAATTCACAAAATATTTTGACCGGAGAAATACCGTCGATTCTCGTTTCTTCATTTATTGCAAGATTGAAAACACTATCTAATCTTGACCCTACCGTGTCAGAACTTCCTCAGCTCGGAAAATTAAGTTTTAAAGTGGATGATATGGCTCTTATTGCCAGCATATCAGCTTTTCCGACCATTCATGGCGAAAGAATTTCGATAAAAATTTACAAACCGCCTAAAAAACTTTCAGAGTGCGGACTTGATGATAAAAAAGTAAATATAATTGCTAAAGCCATCAATGCGCCCGGTATAATACTTGTCTGCGGTTCTGCTTTGTGCGGAAAAACGCACCTTATTTATTCTGTTCTTTCTGAGATTGCAACCCAAAATAAAAACGTAATGACTATTGAATCCATTACAAAATATAATCTCGAGAATGTTAATCAGTGTGAATTAAACGAGCACATAGGCTTTAACCTCGATAAAGCAATGAGGTTTATCGAGTTTCAGTCGCCTGATATTCTTTATTTTGAAGGTATTAACACAAAAGAAGGGCTGGATTATTTTACTTCGCTTGTGTTCAAGAATAAAACTCTTATAACTGAATTTTTGGCAGAAAATATTGCGGATTTGATGAAAAAGTTTTCTTTAAATGAGTTTTCCATGTTTAAATCAATGCTGACTTGTCTTGTTTTTCTCCATAGCAAGGATAGCATAGAAGTCTTTGATAAGCAGGCATTAGAAAAATATTTTAACTGATTAATTTTGCAGGTAATTGTATGTATATTATCTGCCTTAATGCCGCTTTGTTATTTCATCAGTTCGTATGATACGTAGGAAGGATTATAAGGTATAATTAAATATTATGTTACAAGAAGCTACTAAAATCATTCAGTCGGCATTTCACGACAGTTTTATTAAACGATTAAGTTTATATTTACATGACTGCGTAAGAGAAGAAGTCCAAAGTTCAACTTTTCGTAATCTTAAGCAGGATAAAGATAACAAATGGCTTTTTCTAAAAGGTGATGAAGCCCTGTTTACAAAATTTGATGAGCCTTTGCATCTCGACGGCTCTGACAGTGATTTGACGGAGCTTATGATACAGAGCGAAATGAGTCAGAAAGACAAGTACCTTATATACGGTCATTTGTTTTTAGTCGGAAAAAACTCCAGAACAAAAAGAAGCAATGAGTTTTTGACACCGTTGTTATATGCACCTTGTAAACTTGAGAGAGAAGGAATAAATATAATCTGTTCGCTTCAAGATGATGTGCTTTCTTTAAATACAGGTGCTCTCACCGCTCTTATGCGCAAAAGTGATGATGAAGACGAAATGGAGCAAATGTTAGACGGACTTCTTGAAGTTGTTCCTGAATTACCCTTGACACAGGAAAAGCTCGATATATTTTTAACCACCCTAAAATCCATACTGCCTGATGTCGAAATCTCATTAAACCATGAAGACGATGCACACGAAAATTATGTGAAGGAAGAAGCGGCAGACACTTTTTATCATAAAATTGATTCAGATAATATCGATGATTTTATCGAAGATGCTGCTGCTCCAAAACCCGTTATGAAGCTTGATAAGGTTTCTATAACCAGTCAGAGTGCAGTTATTTTGACAAAACGACCGTCTATTACAGCGGGGGTTTTGCATGAGCTTACTCAAATTGCTGAAAAACCAAGCGGTGTTTTTAGAGAAACTGCTTTGTCCGTTGTAAACGATGAGTATTTAAGAGGGCTTGGAAAGCTTTTTGACAAATCAAACAAAGAAGCTAAAGAGTTAAACGATTTTTGTGCCGTAACGCCTTTATCTTTAAGTGACTCACAGGCTGATGTAATCAAAAAGATTGAACAAAATACCTTGCTTGCTGTTTACGGACCGCCAGGAACCGGTAAGTCACAAACAATCGTGAACCTTGTTGCTCATCTTATTGCTAACGGAAAGACTGTTCTTGTTGCCTCGAGGATGGACAAGGCTGTTGATGTTGTTGCTCAAAGATTGAATGAACTGGGTGCTCCGTTTCTTGCATTAAGAGCAGGCAGATTGAATTATCAAAAACAGTTAAGCTTCCAGCTGCAAGACCTTATTGCCAATAAAATAGATATTGATACAGGCTACGAGGATGCTATTCTTGTTGATGTTGATGATATGTATGAGCTTTTGGGCGCAATAAAAGAGCTGGAAAATAAGTGCGAAAAAATACTCGAACTTGAAAAAGAATGGCATGATATAATCAGCAAACGTATTGCGTTGGAAGCAGATTTAGGTGAACCACGGTATATAAAATATAAACTTAAAAAAGATGAAATTGACGAGATAAAAAAAGTCTTATCAAGTATTGAAAAAAATCTTGAAAAATCAGGTATTTTTACTTCCATTGCAAATACAATGTCTGCAATGAAGCTCAAAAAAATATTAAATGTAAACACTTTGCCATCGGAGCCTGAGGCTATAATGCGTCTTTCTCTTGAATTGCAGGTATCAGAGCTTGAATGTAATGCAAGAATGACTGAAACCAGAATTCATAAAATCGGAAATATACATCAGCTTCTGGCGCAAATTAAAGACCTTAAGAAAAAACAGCGCACACTTGCCGTTGATATCCTTAAAAATAAGCGCAGAGAATCTCTCAAAGGTCTTTTAAGAGATCAGGTAAAAAGACAGAGATTAATAATTCACACAAAAGCTATTGTTGAACGAAAGAAGAATCTTCAAAACAGACTGCTTGAAGAAGAAGATTTTACCCCCCTTTTAGAGGCTTTTCCGTGCTGGTGTTTAACGACTTATGCTGTATCAGGCTCTTTGCCTATGAAACCGGGCTTGTTTGATGTTGCGATTATAGATGAGGCTTCTCAATGTGATATTGCAAGTTGTTTCCCTATTCTGTTCAGAGCCAAAAAAGCAGTCATAGTCGGTGATGACAAACAGCTGCCGCATCTTTCTTTTTTGGAAAAGGCAAAGGAACAATCCTTCCTCAGCCAGTATAATATTCCCGATAAGTATCAGCTTATGTGGCGATTTCGTACAAACTCAATGTTTGACCTTGCTAATTATTATTCAACAAATCCTGTTTTGCTGGATGAACATTTCAGAAGCAGTTATCCGATAATTCAATTCAGTAATCAAGAGTTTTACGGTAACAGAATCCGAATTATGACAAAAGATGCAGGCGTTGAAGATGTTCTGGAGCTGCATATTGTGCCGGATGGAAAAGTTGATTCTGATGCTACACGCAACATGCCTGAGGTTGAAGCTGTTTTAAAAAGAGTACACGAGCTTATACTTGCAGATGAGGGCAATGATGAACATCCTGTATCAATAGGCATAATTTCGCCTTTCAGAGGTCAGGTTGATTTAATTTCTAAAGCTTTAAGACAGGTTTTGACAGAAGCCACAATAAGAAAACATCAGATAGAAGTCGGTACAGCTCATACTTTTCAAGGTGATGAAAGAGATGTAATGATTCTATCGTGGGCAGTTGCCGAAAACAGCTTTGTGCAGAGCTTGACATTTTTGCAAAAACCAAATCTCTTTAATGTTGCAATCACACGTGCTCGTAAAAAACTTATCTGTTTTATTTCAAGAGATCCTAAAGGTCTGCCGCCCGGGTTGTTAAAGGATTATCTTGAATACATACAAAATTACCTTGATTCGGCTAAAAGCGATGAGTTTCAGAAAAATAAGTACAAAAATGATTTTGAGCAGGAAGTTGCACAGACTTTGACTATGGAAGGTTTTGAAGTCCGTGCAGGTGTTGAAGCTGCAGGAGTTTTACCTGACCTGCTTGTTAAAGACCCTGAAACAGGTATTGAAATTGTTGTTGAGATTGATGGCATAGAAGATAACGTGAAAGAAAAAATTAATGTCACTAAAAAGCAAACTATTCTTGAACGTGCCGGATACAAAGTTACAAGAATCTCTTACCGAGAATGGCAGCACAGTGCGCAGGCATGTGTTGATAGGGTAAAAAAGCTTATTGTTAATATTTAAAATACGGACTTTAGGTTTGATTTAATACTAATACTTTAATGATTCAATTGCTTCTTCCATATCAGTTGATTTGAATATGTATGAGCCTGCAACAAGTGAGTTAGCACCGAGTTGCTTGCATATATTGCCTGTTTCTTTGTTGATGCCGCCGTCAACCTGTATAATCAAATTTTCCGGTGCATTTTGTTTAATAACGGGTATTTTTTGTGCACAATTGAGCATAAAAGATTGTCCGCCGAATCCGGGTTCTACGGTCATAATAAGAACCATATCCACCATTAAAAGGTACTTTAAAATTTCCTGCGGCTCTGTTTTGGGTTTTATTGAAATTCCAGCCAGTATATCGTGCGATTTTATGTGAGATATGATGTCTTCTGTTAAATCTTTTGCTGCCTCATAATGAAATGTTATTATGTTTGCGCCTGCTTTAACAAAATCTTCGATATAGTTTTGTGGGTTTTCTATCATCAAATGCACATCAAGAGGGATTGAACAATGCGGTTTTATTGCCTTTACAACAGGTGCGCCTATGGTAAGGTTCGGTACAAAATGCCCGTCCATTACATCAACGTGTATCCAATCAGCACCGCATTCTTGCAGCTCTGTAACTTCTTTTTCCAGATTCGCAAAATCTGCCGACAATATTGATGGGGATACTATAATGTTACTCATTTATTGTTCCTTCCGTGTTGATTATCCCTAATTTTTGACAGGCAATATATGCAGCCTCTTGCTGTGCGTGCTTTTTAGTCTTTCCGCTTGCAGTTGCCAGTTCTTCATTTCTGTAAGAAACTCGTACAGTAAATGTTTTATTGTGTGCTGCACCTGTTTCTTTTACAATTTCGTACAATGGCAGGTCTTTATTTTTGCTCTGTGTGAACTCCTGCAAAAGAGCTTTAGCATTGTAAACAGTTTTGTTTGCAGCTATGTCATCTATCAGTGGCGCAAGGTGTTTTATAATAAAATCTTTTAATAACTTTTTATCAGCTGACAGGTACAATGCTCCGAACATTGCTTCCATAACGCATGCCTGAATAGATTCCAGCTTTCTGCCACCGCATTTGTCTTCGGCTTCACTTACTTTTATATACGGTTCAATATTTATTTTAAGTGCTATTTTGTGCAGGATTTCATCACTTACTACTACCGCACGTATTTTTGTCAGTTCTCCTTCGTGTGCTTGCGGAAATTTCTCGTATAAATAGTCAGTTACAGCCATTTTTAAAACGGCATCGCCTAAAAACTCAAGTCTTTCATAACAATCAGTGTAGGGTAAATCTTTATCTTTAGTAAACGAACTGTGTGTAAAAGCTGTTTTAACAAGTTCTTTTGAAAACTTATTAAAACCCAAATTTTTTATAAAAATATTTAAACTTTTGTCACTACAGTCCGACTGCATGAAAAGCCTTTCTGGCAAAACTTATAAAATCTAATGTTAGCTGGTTGCTTGAAACAAAGTAATTGAAGTAAAAATATGCAACCGGAGTGCTGAACAGATAGCTGTCTGCCCTGTCTAAGAATCCTCCGTGACCGGGGAGCGAATTGCCTGAGTCTTTGACTCCTGCATCACGTTTTATAAGGGATTCTGCTAAATCACCTATTTGTGCAAATGCTGTTATTAAAATCCCTGAAATTAAAGCCTGATACCATTCTATATGAATGATAAACCCGATAATCAATGCTGTTACAATTGCAAGCAACGACCCGCCAACTGCTCCTTCTACGGTTTTTTTAGGGCTGACGACCGGTGCAAGCGGGGTTTTTCCGAATTTTGAACCGAATACATAGCCCCCGACGTCTGTCATAAGAATAGTAAAGAACAACAAAACAAGAAAACCTAAGCCGGAATTCATTTTAATACTGAAAAAGCCTAATGATGAATCCATATCAAGTTGTCTTAACAAAATTACAAAGCAGGGAAGCCACCCGCCGTATATAAAACCTAAAATTGTTGTTGCAACGTTGGCAATATACGGCTGTCGTCCTTTGCATAAAACAAGGGTAAATGCTGCTATTGTACCGAAGGTTAATACAACAGGAACAAGGTCAAATCTTTTTAATGCAGTAAGTATAACAAAACAAATATCTGCAACGATAATCAGATGTAAAAAAGGTCTGAACCCTTTTTTCTCTAATATGTTTACATATTCTTTTGAGCCGATGTATGCTACATACATAACAAGCAGCATTAACGGTATGCCGCCGGCTATTACGCATCCGAATACAAGGAATCCTATGAGTATGCCGGTTATAAGCCTTAGTGTGCCGTTATTAAAGAGTTTTGTTATATCCACTATACTGTCATAACCTCTTTTTCTTTTTCAGAAGCCAGTTCGTCAATAATTTTTACATATTTGTCAGTGATTTTTTGAATTTTATCCTGATTGTCTTTTACTGCGTCCTCAGGCAGGTTTTCGGATTTTTCAAGTTTTTTAAGTTCATCGGTCATATCACGTCTGATATTTCTGACAGCAACTTTAGCATCCTCGCCGATTTTTTTAACGTCTTTTGAAATTTCTTTTCTTCTGTCTTCTGTCAGCGGTGGGAAGGTTAATCTTATAACAATACCGTCAGAGTTCGGTGTAATACCAAGCTCGGCTTTAATCATAGCTTTTTCTATTTCTTTAATAATAGATTTGTCATAAGGTGTAATTACAAGGGTTTGACCGTCTTGCACACTTACCTGTGACATTTGTCTTAAAGGTGTCGGTACTCCGTAGTAATCAACAACTACTTTATCAAGTATAAGCGGATTTGCACGTCCCGTACGAATTGCGCCATACTCTTTTTTTAATGCATGAATAGCTTTTTCCATTTTGTCTGTGCCATTAGATAGCATTTCTTCAACTGTCATTTTTATTCTCCTACAATAGTACCTAATTTTTCGCCGTTTAATAGTTTTGCAATACTGCCTTTTGCCGCAAAATCAAAAACAATAATTGGTATGTGATTTTGTTTGCACAATGCGCAAGATGCAGTATCCATTACTTTCAAACCTTTAACTATTATATCATCATAAGATATTTTGTCATATTTTTTAGCCTTCGGATTTGTTTTAGGGTCGTCAGAGTACACACCGTCAACACCATTTTTAGCCATAAGCATAACTTCTGCCCCTATTTCAGATGCACGAAGTGCAGCCGCCGTATCTGTAGTAAAGAACGGATTGCCTGTACCTGCGGCAAAAATTACTACCCTGTTTTTTTCAAGGTGTCGTATAGCTTTAAACCTGATATATGGTTCTGCGATTTTATCCATATCAATTGCTGATTGTACCCTGCAGGAAACATTTAGTTTTCTTAGCGCACTTTGTAAAGCTATGGCGTTCATAACTGTTGCAAGCATTCCTACGTAATCTCCGGAAGCTTGATCCATTCCCAGTTTTGCGCTGTTTTTCATTCCTCTGAATATGTTGCCGCCGCCGACTACAACTGCTATTTCTGCACCCATGTCATGAGCTTCTTTTATTTCATTGGCAATCATTTCAACAGGTTTCTGGTCAATTCCGAACTCTTGTTCCCCGAGAAGTGCTTCACCGCTGACTTTTAATAACACTCTTTTATATTTTAAATTTTTATCCATGATGTTACCTGTAAATTGTATATACAAAAGATTATATCGAAAAACCCGGTTTTCTGCAAAATTTTAGTACATTAACTGGTTAAGTCCGATGCTTCTGTTAATCGTTGTAGAACCTGTATAGTGCATGTAAAGGAAATTGTCTTTCAACTCAAGTGTAATTTCCGGTGTTTTGGTTGTACCGTTTACTTCAGTTGCGTCAAAAAGATAATACGGGTTTACGTATGTGTTATCCTTTTTTTTGTATAAATAATACTTTCTGCTTCCGCTGTAGTTATTTGACATCTCTATAAAGAATATTGAAAACATTTGTCCGTCAATAGCGAAGCTTATGGTTTTCAAGTATGGGTATGATTCAAGACCTGAAATTTTTTGTACTTCATAATTGCTGTCTGTGTCTTCTTCAATGGTTAGTTTTGGTCCGGTTGGTTCTTCTTTTTCTTTATTATTCTGCATACGTGCCTGCTGTTCTTCAAGGCTTTTTCTTGCTTCTGCTTGAACCTCAGGTGACATTTTGTCTATAAGTGAATAATCATAGCTTTTAACATAAAGTCTTGATGGGTCAGGTCTTGAGGGTTTTTGGGTATTTGTTTGTGTTTCTTCTTCGATATATTCTTCATCCTCATCATCTTCATCGTCTTCAGCATTGTATGCGCTGACGGATTTTTTTTGCAGTGGGTTATAGTATGGAGTTTTTTGTCCATTGGGCAGTTGTGCTGTCCCGTTTTGTTTTTGCAGTGCTTGCTGCTGTTGCATTTGTGCATAATACTGCCTGTTTAGCTGACGTATGGCTTCTACTTCCTTGTTCTGTTTCTTTTTAGTTACAGAATGGTATCTTGTATTTGCGTCCAGCGTTAGTACAACAGCAGAAATCAGAAAAACAAATGTTACTATAATAATGTATTTAATCTTTTGATACATTTTTTACCCCTCTAATTTATAAATTAAAAGGGAACTTATATACAAAGTTCCCTTTTGGTTTTTACAGCGTTATACAGAAGCTTTTTCTTCTTCTGATACACCTTTAATTGTCAGGTTAACTCTGCCTTTGTCATCAATTTTGATAACTTTGACAATAACTTCATCACCAACATTAAGGTGAGGTTCAATTGATTCGATTCTTTCCTGACATACTTGTGATATATGTACCATGCCGTCTTTGCCCGGAGCAAGTTCAACAAATGCTCCGATTGGAATGATTCTTACAACTTTACCTTTTCTTACCATTCCGACTTCGGGCTTGAAGGTAATTGCCTCAATCATTCTTATCGCAATATCAGTGCCTTCTTTGTCATTGCTTGTAATAGTAACAGTACCGTCGTCTTGAATATCAATTTCGGCACCCGAGCATTCGATGATGTGTCTGATATTTTTGCCGCCGGGTCCGATAACTGCGCCGATATCTTCGTTAGCAATTTTCATTGTGTGGATTCTCGGTGCGAACGGTGACATTTCCTTAGCCGGTTCTGTGATTACTTCTCTCATTTTGCCTAAGATATGTAATCTCCCTTCTTTTGCCTGTAGAAGTGCACGTCTTAAGGTTTCATTTGAGATACCTTTGGCTTTCATATCCATTTGAAGTGCTGTAATTCCTTCATCATTACCTGTAACCTTGAAGTCCATATCTCCTAAGAAGTCTTCAATACCTTGAATATCAGTTAATACGATGTCTTCATCAGGTTCTTTAATAAGCCCCATTGCAACCCCGCCTATCATGCATTTTACGGGTACACCAGCATTCATTAATGCCATTGATGTTGCACAGGTTGAACCCATTGAGGTTGAACCGTTTGATTCCAATACATCAGACGTAACTCTGATTGTATAGCCGAATTCTTCTTGAGAAGGCAATGCCGGAACATTAGCTCTTTCTGCTAAGTGACCGTGACCTACTTCACGTCTGCCCGGACCTCTTAGAGGTTTAACTTCGCCTACAGAAAATCCCGGGAAGATGTATTTGTGCATAAATGTTTTTTTAGTTTCAGGATCAACACCATCAAGTTCCTGTGCCATACCTGGACCGGCAAGTGTTGCAACTGAAAGGATTTGAGTCTGACCTCTTGTAAATACGGCAGAACCGTGTGCTCTTGGTATAACACCAACTTCGCACCATATCGGACGGACTTCGTTAAACTTACGACCGTCTGCTCTGACTCTTTCTTCCTTAATCATTTTTCTCATGATTTTCTTTTCAAGGGCTTTGAATTCTTCTGCTACAAAGTCAATGCCTGTTTCAGCCATCATGATTTTAGCTTCGTGGTCATCGCCGTATGAGTCAAATTCTGCTTTAACCATATTTTTAGCTTCTTCAAGTTTGGCTTTTCTGCCTTCTCTGTCAAAATCGTGATAAGCTTCCGTAACTTTATCATAAGCTATTTCGTTAATTATTTTTGCAATTGATGAAGTGTCATAAGGATTTACAAACTCAGGTTTTACAATACCGCAATCGTTCATAAACTGAATTTGAAGTTCGCACTGTCGTGCGATTTCTTTTTGTGCAAACTCAACTGCGTTCATAATATCGTCTTCAGTAACGAATTTTGCACCGGCTTCAACCATAATTACTGAGTCATGAGTACCTGCAACAACTATATCTATGTCTGATTTTGCAGCATCAGCATAAGACGGGTTTGCAATGAATTGTCCGTCAATTCTGCCTACTCTTACCGCACCGATAGGACCCTCAAAAGGAGCTTCCGTAAGCATTAAAGCAGCAGAAGCACCTAACATTGCTAATGTATCAGGCTGATTTTCAGGGTCTAAGCTTACAAGCTGACCTACAATTTGAACATCATTTCTGTATCCTTTAGGGAATAAAGGTCTGATTGGTCTGTCAATTAATCTTGAAATCAAGATTGCTTTATCGGAAGCTTTGCCTTCGCTTCTGTTATAGCCGCCGGGGATTCTGCCCACAGCTGACATTCTTTCTTCATAATCAATTAATAACGGAAAAAAGTCTATTCCCACTCTCGGTTCAGAGCTTACAACAGCATGAACCAACAGCATTGTGTCGCCGCAGCGGACGACTACCGAACCACTCGCTGATTTGGCATACTTTCCTGTTTCTATGGTAACTACCTTGTTACCTACAGGAATTTCAATTCTTTTAACATCTACCATGTTTTTTTCCTTTTTCTTTTTCTACTTTCACTTTATGTGTTCAAATTTAGTATATATTAAACAA
>CALUSA010000022.1 GCA_944323275.1 Candidatus Gastranaerophilales bacterium | reverse complement strand
TTTTTAGGCATTTCAAACTCTGACATTTCTACTAATCCGTTAAATCAAACATATAGCTGTATTCTAACAAATAAAATATATAAATACAAATTTTCGGCTTATTTCTGGACTATAAAAATCTGTTTTGATAAAATTTTGCTATGAATATAACAATTAGACAAATGCAAAAATCTGATGTTAATGAAGTTGTAAGACTGGAGGCTCTTTCTTACGGGGAACATCACTGGTCTAAAGAATCTTTTTATAATGAGCTTGAAAACAATCTTGCACATTATTATTGTGCCTTAAACGATGATAATACGCTTATGGGTTATGCCGGTTGCTGGCATATATTTGAAGAAGCTCATATTACAACGCTTTCGGTAAATCCTGATTTCCGCAAACAAGGCGTTGCACAGCATTTACTGTTTGCTATTATTGATGATTGTTACAAAAATATGATAAAATATATAACGCTGGAAGTCAGGGAATCTAATATTCCGGCTATATCTCTGTATGAAAAGAACGGTTTTAAATCCATAGGTACACGCAAAGGATATTATCAGGATAACAACGAAAACGCTTTGATAATGTTTACCGAAAATATTTGGCACGAAAAGTTCAAAACATTGTATAATAATTTAAAAGCACCTAAGGAGCCTCTAAAACAAATATGAATACCAAACGCCTGAAAGACGAACTTGATACTTTTAATGCGGAAAATAAAAAGCTCCGTATAACTTTAGGCACACTTGTTGTAATGGGCTGGTGCGTATTTTTAATAATCATTTCCACTTTTACACAGCTTGATTTTAACCATTATATTTTTGCGTCGTGGAATCCTTATGATCCTGAATTTTTAAAACTTAAACACTGTCTTTATATCCCGCAAATACCTACTATACTGTTTATTGCAGCGTTGATTGGCTGCAGATTCGGTATTACTTCCGTAGTTATATATATATTACTAGGGCTTACATGCTGTCCTATATTTGCTCTGGGCGGCGGCATCGGTTATTTATTTCAGTACAATTTCGGTTATATTCTTGCTTTTATACCCGCTGTATTTATTGTAGCTTTTATGCTAAAAGATAAATTTAATTATGCAAATGCTGCAAAAGCAACAATACTTGGCGTTTTAACCATACATATAATCGGTGTATTTTATTTGATACTTATGGCGATTATTCATCGTGATCCGTTTTCTGAAGTTGTAAGCTGGATAGCTATGCAAAGCAGCACAAAAATGATTTATGATTTTGTGTTTGGCTATCTTGCAATACTTCTTGCAAAACCTGTAAAACAAATCCTCTGGGTTTCTATGGGTTAGAGTTTTTTCTTTCTTTATTGTATTTTTGAATTTTTAAATCCAGAATAATTGCATCAAACATTTTTTTTCGCTGCTCCGGTGTCGCAAAAGTATTATTGTCCACACTTTTTTTTATTGCTTCTACCTCTTTTGGGTCAAGTTCTGTTTCTTCCGGATTAAAACCAGTTAAGTCTTTTTTATAAGGATTTTCAGGTTCTTTATATTCTTCGATTCCTTGTTTTTCTTGAGATTTCCATATTTTATGCGAAAAATTTATATCTTCAATTTCCAGTCCTAGCGGATTTGCGTAAGTTTTTACCTTTTTTAATATGTCCTGTTTAAACATTGTTAATTCTGAGCTTACTGCCGCATTTGCACATGCAACTACCAGAACATTAGACGAGGTAATAGATTCCGGTTTGGAATATTTTTCAAATTTTTTACCAGCTATTTTAGACCAGAATTTGAATAAAGACGCTTTTTTTAATCCCTGTCTGAGAACAGGATTCTGTAAAACCGATGACATAACACTGCCAAGGCTTTTAAAGTCGGAATATAAAATTTCTTTGTCTTCGTTATGCATTCTTTATTCCATGTCCTTTTTTGCCTGTCTTTGTTCAATCAGAGCAGCAGCAGCTTCAAAATCTTCGACCGTATCTATATCAAGACATGTTCCGTCAAAATATACCTCGGGATATTTACCGATAAAATCTTTTACCTCTTTCATTACAGAGGTTTTTATTATATATGTTGCACCGGTTTCCCTCAACATAGGGAAATGCCTGTCGGTATCCTGACGTCTTGGGCGGTTTCTGTAGTCATAAAGGCATTCATAACGACCTGTATCAGGATTTTTGCGCCATTTTGAATGAGTATCACCCAGCATTTTACCGGCAAAAACAGAGTCACAGCCGTGTTTTTCGCATTCAAAAAACAACTCAAAAGCCCTGTCAAGTTCCTTTGAATCTCTTAACGGACATGTTGCCTGCAGTAAAACAACGATATCCGGTTCATAATCCTCGTTTTGTTTTAAATAGTCTAAAACCTGAAGTAGAACAGGTGCAGTTTTGGTTTCATCCTGTGCAAGCTCCTGCGGTCTGTCTATAACTTCCGCCCCTAGAGCTTGAACAACCTGTTTTATTTGAGGACTTTCTGTTGAAACAACAGTTCTGGTCACATATTTAGAATTTTTTGCCGCATCTATTGAATATGCAACAAGCGGACGATTTGCGAGAAGTTTTATATTTTTCCCGGGAATTCCTTTTGAACCGCCTCTTACAGGTATTATTGCAAGTATTTCCATTTTTAATCTAAAATTTCTTCAAGAATTTTTGCATTGCTTAATGCTTTTTGAGGACTCGGTAATTTTGTACGTTTTATATAGCTTCTTAAAGCTTCTCTTACGAGTTCACTTCTTGTTCTTTGTTCACTGTCAGCAACCTGGTCAATTTTGCTTAAAAATTCGTCAGGCATTGATACCAGAATTCTTGCCATAATTTCTCCTTTTAATGATTTCTATATTTGAGTGTAGCAACATTCACCATAATATTATACATCAAAAGGTTATATTTTCTATATCATTATGTGCAAATTTTATAATAATGTTACATAAACATGCGGCGTTTAAATTTTATTTATATTCAGGAAAACCGGCAGAAAATATAGTTAAAACCTGTGCCGGTTTTTCAAGTTTTAGAATATCGGCAAAATCTCTATGGGCATTTAATTGTGCTGTAAGTTCGTATATTTCTATACCATAAACATTTGCGCAAATTTCCATTGTATTAAGCATGTCACTCAAATTAGCCTCAAAGGGAGTTTTTTGGGCAATGGCAATAACCACCGGAGCTTTTATAAAAAACATTGCATAGTGCATATATGCGGTTAATTTTGCTTTATCTATTTCGTTTGTAGATTTTTCATACAGTTTTTGGAACATATTTTCAGAGGCTTCTGCCATACGGGCTTTGGTTTTATTGTCATAAATAACAATAAAATCTAACCTGTTGGCTAATTCCGCAGGTAATGCACTCTTGCCCGAATCTACAATATGTGTAATAGCCTCAACGGGCGGTATTTTCTTTTTAAATTTTTTGATACTTTTAGATGTAGAAAGTAAATTTGCAAAATTTTTTGCAGTGGCTTGCGCTGCTGCACTCATAATAAATAAACTCCAATATTTAACACGTTATGAAAATTATATCCAGTAAACTACTTGTTATATTTATAGTACTTTTTTTTATATTTGTAAAGAGCATTGCGTTAGAATCGGCTCAGGTTAAGAGTTTTAGTCTTAATGACAATGAAGAAGAATTCATACTTTTTATAGTTGATTTTTCCAACAAAAAAAAAAAAAAAATCCATGGTACAAGCAAAATTAATATGGTTATGGATACAATGCAGGAAATTATCCCTAATTTGCCGTCTGAAAAGAGGATAGGATTAAGGGTTTACGGTCATAAGGGCGGGTTTATTTTGCCGAATGCTGCCTGCAGGGCAAGTTCTCTTATTGTTCCAATGGTTAAAAACAGCGGTGCAGCTATGCAAAGTGCATTGTTTAATTTAAAACCGACAGGCTGGACTCCTATTACGTATTCGTTAAAACAGGCGGTTAATTTTGATTTTGCGGGAATTAACGGCAAAAAAAGAATTATTTTATTATCAGACGGCGGAGAAAATTGCGACGAAAGTCCGTGTGATTATGTTATGGAGCTTACAAAAAGCCGGCAGGACATATTTATAGATGTAATCGCTTTTAATATATATGATACTGAAGCAAATAATCAGCTAAAATGCACTGCCCTTGTTACAAACGGAAAATTTTACAGTGCAAATACAGCCGCAGAACTTTTAAACAGTTTGCAAAATTCTTTTGGTGCCAAAAAAGAAGTGCAGGGCAAAGTTATATTGCATTAAAATTTTAGTTCATTATTTTAATACGTTTTCGCTTATGCGTTTACCTATTATCGGTGCAATTTTTTCCAAATCGTCTTTTAAAGCTGCAAACTGTTCCGGATATAAGGATTGAGCACCGTCACAAAGAGCTGTATCAGGGTCATAGTGCACTTCTATTATCAGACCGTCGCACCCTGCTGCTACTGCTGCACGTGACATCGGTGCAACTTTATCACGCAAACCCGTACCGTGGCTGGGGTCAACAATGATAGGAAGGTGGCTCAGTTTTTTTACAACAGGAATTGCCGACAAATCGAGGGTATTTCTTGTTATTCGTTCAAAAGTTCTGATGCCTCTTTCACAGAGAATAACCTCTCTGTTTCCGCCCGACATTACGTATTCAGCTGCCATAAGCAGTTCTTCTATTGTATTTGCCATACCTCTTTTAACCATAACAGGTTTGTTAATATAGCCGAGTTCTCTTAAAAGGTTAAAATTTTGCATGTTTCTGGCACCGACCTGTAAAATATCAACGTATTTTAAACACATCGGAATCTGTGAGATTTCCATAACCTCTGAAGTTACAGCCATGCCATATTTATCGGCAACATCTCTTATGATTTTCAAACCTTCTTCGCCTAACCCTTGAAAAGCATAAGGTGAGGTTCTTGGTTTAAAAGCACCGCCTCTTAGGATTTTTACACCCATTTTGCTGAGTTGCTTTGCGGTTTCGTCCATTTGTTCATAGCTTTCAACAGTGCAAGGACCTGCGATAAGTCCTATGTTATCTCCGCCGAATTTTACCCCGTTGACTTCGATAATTGTATCCTCGGGTTTGAACATACGACCTGCAAGTTTGTAGCTTGAAGAAATTCTTATAACTTCTTTTACACCGTCTAAAAGTTCAATGTCACGTGGGTCAATAATTTTTCCGCCTACAGCACCTATTACTGTTTGGACTTCGCCTTTAGATACGTGTGCATCGAAGTTTTTTCTTTTTATAAAACTTACCACTGCCTGTATTTGTTCGTCTGTTGCAGATGGGTTCATAATAATGAGCATAATTTTATCCTTTTCTTTTTTGTTACTAATGTTTACAACAAAATAGCAATTTTATTTTTGTACGTATTTTAAAATATGTGAAATAATATACATGATGGTACAACAAAAATTATTTTTGTAGTATCATTTCATAAGTCAACTGACACCGATAACTTATTGGACGTGTGCAATAAATGAGTTCAATTCTTGGACGATAACTCAGCTGCACGTAATATATAAAATGGGGTCACGTGCGTAAATTAGAATGATGTTGCTTTATAAGCAGTGTTATATTAATCGTTGTATTTAAAATCCATGGAGATTGTATGCTAAATGTTAAAAGCAAAGACAAAAACACGTAAGTTCCGTAAAATTTCCGATGACTTAAGAAGCGATGTAAAAGCACCGCTTGTTGAAGCACTTGAAAAATTTTATAAAAACCCTATGATGCAGTTTCATATTCCGGGGCACACAGGGGGACGTGCTTCTTACCAGCCATTTAAAAAACTCGTCGGAAATCGTGCTTTGCTTTTAGATACAACTGATGAATTTGATAATCTTGGTACTCTCCATCCTGCAACAGGTCCTATTAAAGAAGCCCAGGAGCTTGCTGCTCAGGCTTTCGGCACGCAAAGAACCTTCTTTCTTGTAGGCGGTTCTACAATAGGTAATCTTACCCTTGCGATGTGTCAGTCTAAAAAAGGTAAAAAAGTTATTGTTAACAGAAACTGCCACCGCTCTATCCTTACCGGCATGATTATTTCAGGTGCGGAGCCGGTGTGGGTGTTACCTGAAAAATTGAACGAATGGTCTTTATGGGGCGAAATAAGACCCGAAGATATTGAAAAAGCTTTAAAGGAAAATGACGATGTTGCCATGGTGTGGATAACAAACCCGACCTACGAAGGTGTTGTTTCCGATATAAAATCCATTGCTGATGTATGTAAAAAATATGATGTACCTTTAATTGTAGATGAGGCACACGGCTGTTTGTGGAATTTCAACAAAAACCTGCCTGTATCATCTATTCATCTCGGTGCTGATGCTGTTGTACATTCTTTGCATAAAACAGGCGGAAGTATGTCGCAAAGTTCTATGCTGCATATTACAAAAGGTTCAAAATTTGACCCTGATGAAGTAGAAAGAACTTTACAGCTTTTGCAGACAACAAGCCCTTCAATGCTTTTGATGGCAAGTCTTGATGCTGCAAGAGCAAATCTTGAATCCAAAAAAGGTAAAAGACAGTTGAGCCGTGCTATTCAGTATGCAAAATTTATTCGTAAAAAATTGCATAAAATAGAAGGTGTAAATGTTTTAGAAGCCACAGAAAACTTTAATCAGGATATTACAAAAATATTTATCAGTGTTGACGGTCTTTCCGGTAAACGTCTGGAAAGTATTCTTGAAATCGACTTTGATATAGAAGTCGAATCAGCCAGTGACGTCGGTGTTTTGCTTTTGATAAACATAGGTAATACAAAACAGGAAATACAATATCTTGTAAATTCTATAGAAAAAATTGCAAAATCAAATTATTCGGATATTTATTACATTGAAAAAAGAAAACACATGCCTATGCTTACGCCCAAAATCGTTATGAATCCGAGGGAAGCATACTACAGTGAAAAAGAAACAATCTCAAAAGAAAAAGCAATAGGCAGAATTTCTGCGGAAGTTATTGCGGAATGTCCGCCGGGAATTTCGATTCTTTTGCCGGGTGAACTTATTACTGAGGCTCATTTGCCTTATTTGAACGAATATAAATGTATTGAGGTAATTAAAAAATAAATAACCGGCTGCATATAAATTAACTGACGTATTAATTACTTTTAGATTAAAACTATACAAATAAAAAGACTGCCCCTTGCGGCAGTCTTTTTATGTATTATAAATTTATTTATTCTTGAGGTTGTTTTTTAGCGTCTTTATCAATCCCCATGCTTTCAAGTGATCTTATAAAGTTTTCTGCTGCGGATTTTTGAATTTCCGGCGGAACTACTCTTAAAAGCTCAATGGTTTTTGATATTACAGGATCCTTATCATACCATCTGTTGCCGTTTATTGGCTTTACCATATCATAGAATTTGTCTATGGTTTCTTTAGAAACTTTTTCTTCTATTTTTGCAAGAAAGATTTCAGCCTGCGCTCTTAATTCATCCTGATAGTTGCGCAAAAGCTCAACAACTTCCATTAAAACCGGATCATGATCATACCATCTTTTATATTGAGGCATTTATACTTCCTTTATTTGTAACCTCAGCAACATTTTTCGTCAAAATATCGCTTTCATCATTGTATCTTACTATATTTGCACCCAAATTGGCAAATTTTGTTTCAAAAAGTTCGTACCCTCTATCAATGTGATGAAGGGCTTCTATGTCACTTTCACCTTCAGCCATAAGAGCTGCAATGATAAGAGAAGCACCTGCTCTGAGGTCGCTGGCTTTAACATTGGCACCGGTAAGTCTGTCCACACCTCTTATCAGGGCATGGTTTCTTTCCTGATGGATATCAGCCCCCATGCGGCGTAACTCAGGAACCTGCATGAATCTGTTTTCATACAAACTTTCCGTAACAATACTTACCCCGTCAGCCGTTGTTAACATTGCCATAGCAATTGCCTGTAAGTCTGTCGGGAATCCCGGATAAGGCTGAGTTACAATGTTAACAGGATTTAATCTCTGGTTACAGCTGACTTCTATAACAGTAGGTTCTAAAAGTTTTATGTTTGCCCCCATTTTTATGAGTTTTGAATTATAAAATGTCAAATGAGAGGGCAGTACATTTTTTATAATACCTTTGCCTTTTGTGGCAATAATAGCTGCCATATACGTTCCTGCTTCTATTCTGTCAGGAATTGTTGTATATTCAATCGGATGCAAATCTTCGTGTTTTACACCGTTAATAATTATTTCTGATGTTCCTGCACCTGAAATATCAGCCCCCATGGCATTTAAGAAGTTTGCAAGGTCAACGATTTCAGGTTCCTGTGCTGCATTTTGTATTCTTGTAGAACCTTCTGCAAGGATAGAAGCAAGTACGAGGTTTTCTGTTGCACCGACAGACGGAATATCAAGATAAATATCCGTACCGACAAGTTTTTGTGCATTAGCATGAACATATCCGTTTTCTATTTTTATTTCGGCACCTAAAGCCTCAAGACCTTTTATGTGAAAGTCAACTCTGCGCTCGCCTATTGCACATCCTCCGGGAAGTGCAACTATTGCCTCTTTGCATCTGGAAACAAGAGCTCCTAATATAATAAAAGATGCACGCATTTTGCTGACAAGTTCATATTTAGCAGTATTGCTTGATATATTTGTAGCATCTATTGCTACGGTTTTTGCAATTTTATCGTATTTTGTTTTAACGCCTAATTCTTCAATTACCCTGAGCATTATATTAACATCAGTAAGCTCGGGAACATTGTGTATTATTGTTTCGCCTTTAGGCAAAATTGCTGCAGCCATTAATTTTAAAACAGAGTTTTTTGCACCGCTGACAGAAACTTCACCTTTTAATGTATTTCCGCCTATTATTTTTAGTTTTTCAACCAAGATATCCCTCCGGGATTATGTTTTTATCCGTAAATGTGTCCTATATTATCATAATATAACCAATATGAATTGTCGTACATAATTTAATTAATGTAAATTCATTTATATTAATTTTTAGAGTGGAATTTTTTTTTGTACAGGCGGATATTATTCAATTCAAGATAATTGATAATAGTGTAGCGTGCCCGTTGATGTTTTAAAAGGGTAAAATTTTTCACAGTGATAATATTATTTAGCGGATTTTAAGCGTCTGGTGTAGAGTCTGTGAAACAGACGAGTGAACAGCCATGTGAACAAGGTTGATGAAATGTAGAATTTTTAGAATAAAAATTCGCTATCTTAACTTAACAAGATCATATTTTCTCATTCTGATATTTTTAGGTGTGACTTCAACAAGCTCATCATCTGAAATATATTCAAGGCATTCTTCTAAAGACAATAACCTTGGGGCTTGCAGAGTAACCATAACATCAGCGGTTGCGGTTCTCATGTTTGTAAGTTTTTTGGTTTTGCAAACATTTACGGGGATATCCTGTGAGCGGTTGCACTCGCCTACTATCATTCCACGATAAACTCTTGTTTTAGGAGTAACAAAGAACACGCCTCTGTCTTCAAACTGCGCAAGTGCATAAGGAACAGCTTCACCTTCTTCAAATGCAATAAGGGAACCCATACGCTGACGGTTTATATCTCCTGCATAAGGTTTATATTCAGCAAATGTATGGTTCATGATACCTTCACCACGTGTCATTCTGATAAATTCGCCTCTAAAGCCGATTAATCCTCTTGAGGGGATTAAAAAACGCATTTTAGAGCGGGTTCCTACAGCTTGCATCTCAAGCATTTCGCCTTTTCGGCCGGCAAGTTTTTCTATACAACCGCCTGCGCATTCTTCAGGCACATCAATCAGCAAATCTTCAAAAGGTTCATAGGTTTCTTCATTAATGGTTTTATATATAACTTCAGGTTTTGACACTTGAAATTCAAACCCTTCACGGCGCATGGTTTCTATGAGAATACTTAAATGCAGTTCTCCTCTGCCTGAAACTCTGAACACATCAGTAGAGTCAGTGTCTTCTACTCTAAGGGAAACATTTTTTTCAAGCTCCTGATAAAGACGTTTTCTTAACTGTCTTGAGGTGACAAATTTACCCTCCTGACCGGCAAAAGGACTGTTATTAACAGAAAAATTCATCTGTAATGTAGGTTCATCAATTTTTATCAAAGGCAGTGCCTGAGGTTTTTCTAAATCAGCAATAGTTTCACCTATCTGCACATCAGGGAAACCGGCTATACCAACAATATCACCTGCGTATGCCTCTTTGATTTCCACACGGCCTAGGTCTTCAAACCCGAAAAGTTTCACCACTTTCCCTCTTGTTATTGACCCGTCTGTGTGTATATGGCTTACCTGTTCCTGTGATTTTATTGAACCGTTAACAATTCTGCCGATAGCAATTCTGCCTACATACTCATTATAATCCAGTGTTGTTACGTGAAATTGTAAATCTTTTGCTGCATCTGCAAGCGGCGGTTTAATATTTTCAATAATCGAATCAAGCAACGGAATTATATCATTTGATTCATCGGTAAGTTCTTTTTTTGCAAAACCGTGTAGGCTGCTTGAATAAATAACCGGGAAGTCTATTAAATATTCATCGTCTGTTAGTTCCGTAAACAGGTCAAATACTTTGTTTAATGTTTCATCAGGGTCGGCAGCAGGTTTGTCAATTTTATTGATAACAACAATTACTCTGATACCGAGTTCCAGTGCTTTTTGTAGTACGAATCTTGTTTGAGGCATAGGACCTTCTGCTGCGTCAACAATAAGAAGTGCCCCGTCTACCATACCGAGTACACGTTCAACTTCGCCGCCAAAATCTGCGTGACCGGGGGTATCAACAATATTGATTTTGTAACCTTTATAGTGCACGGATACGTTCTTAGCAAGGATTGTTATACCTCTTTCTCTTTCAAGGTCGTTGCTGTCTAAAACACGTTCTTGAACTACTTCGTTTTGTCTGAAAACACCGCACTGTTTCAGCATACAATCAACAAGCGTTGTTTTGCCGTGGTCTACGTGAGCGATGATGGCTATATTTCTTAATTTTGAACTGTCCATATTTATTCCTGTTTTTTCTGTTATTAATGTTTGTAACCTTATACTCAGATGATATAACAGACAGGTTTTAATGTAAATTTTTCGGCAAAAATCATAAACGATTGTGAAGCTATCCGATTATAACAATAGGAATATTATTTTCATGAGCATATTTTATTAAATCTTCCGGTAATGCGTTTATGTCTTTTGTAAATATACCTTTAATTTTAGGGTTAGTTACAAGTATTTCATTATGATGTGTATTTGTTAACAAGGCATTTTGGCTTGAATTACGTTTAAAAAATTCCTTATACGCTTTTGCAAATTCAGGATCAATTTCATTAATTTTTTCAAACGTAACAGGTTCTCCGTTGAGTTTATCTTTAATGTTATCTAAACGTTGAATATATTCTTCGTCAGTTATATTTAAAATCTTTTTCAATTCTGTTGCAATAAATTGTCTTTGTTCTGTCTTAACATCATTTGGTGTATTAAAATACTCATCAAGCATTTGGTTGACTGTTTTTGATACTGACCAGATATCATAACCTGCACCGACGTGTTGATTATTTGCATCAACATCAAAAATAAGTCCATATTGTGCCTGACCTATCGTACCTGCTTTTCCGTTACCGACATAAGAGGCGCAAATAACAGAGCTGTCACCGACAAGACCAAACTTGTCAAAATTAGCTATGTTAGTAATTTCAGAACCGCCGGTAGTGGCACCGCCAAGAGCATGGATATATACATAAAAGTCAGAAATATCAGCAGAATTTACAACTTTTACATCATAATCTTTTAGATTTTTGATTTTTGCATGTGCTTCGAGTTCTGCACCGGATGTTTGAGGTAGCATAAAATCATAAGCTTTTATTTCTTTTATTTTATTTTGAAGCATTTTATCAAGGTTCCTTGTCAGACCGTCAACCTCTTTTGTTGAATACAGCATTTGTGCCAATTCAAAATTATTAGAGTCTTTAAGCATAAATGCAAGATAGTTGAAGACTTTTTCTCTTTCTGTTTTTGAGGAAAGACCGGATTCTGTATCTATATTTTTGGTTGTATTCATAAATTTTTTGATTAAATCAGATGCCTCTACTATCTTATATAATTTGGTCAATTCCTGCTTATTCAAGCCCATTTTTTCACCGATAAAATATGCATCAAAAGCTGACTCCGAAGTCGAACCTGACGCCATATCCGTATTATGAAGCAGAGTTGCCGTAATTATTACTTTTTTATCGCTATCTGAAAGATTGTCAAAATTAGGTTTTTGTACGATTTTTTGTAAAGCTTTGATTGTTTCAACAGGAATTTTTGAACCGTCGATTTGATTAAATATTTCAGGCACCAGTCTGGAAATTTCTTTTAATACGGCATTCAATTCAGGGTGGTCTTTTACTGTTATAAAGTTGTTGTCGGTATAATTGTCAACAAGTCCTTTCATTTTATTAACAACGTCTATAGTTTTAGGGTCGGAAATATCGGCAAGAGAAAGGTCTTTTCCATCTCCGTTTGGATATCCGGTAAGTTTTCCGTCTTGAATTTTAAAACCAAAGTATTCCATTACTTTAGCTTTTTCTTCATCAGAAAGCTCTTTCATGAATTCTTCTGCCTTTGCAATAAATTCACTGTGCGGCATAGTTAAATTTATTTCTTCTAAATCAGATAAATCAGTATTTTTCAAAACTTCTGCAAGCTGTTTAAGGTCATTTTCTATTTTTGCTTTATCTTCTGCAGTTACGGCTTTTGTTGATATATTTAAGCTTTGAGAGATTTTTTTCATTATCTGTGCATATTCGTCTTCATTTGACGGAAGAATACCGATTAAATCTTTTAAATTAATATCTTTATTTATAAATACATTTTTGTATGCCATTAAATTAGCCATGAATTCCCTTTTTTCCGATTTAGACATATCCCGTATTGATTTTTTGTCGATAAATTTTTGGAATCCGGTAATTAAACTTACTTCTATGCCTTTTAAATCCTTTAATTTTCCAGAGTTTTTTAATTTTTCAAATACTTCATCCGAAATTTTAGTACATTCTATTAAAATATCAGGCGTAAAATCCCACGAATTATCTTTAATCTCATCTAATACTTCGATAACTCTTTTGTAATCTTTATCATCTAAATTAACGATACTCAAAAGCTCATCAGGAAGCATTGGCGTTTTGTTTCTGTAGGCGAGTAGTTCTTCTGCACGTTTCCAATCTTCATCAGACAAGTTAAGTAACGGAAGCAGTACACGACCGTTAAAACTGTCACCAATACAAAATGTTTTTGATATTTCTATAAGTTTTCTGTCAAGTGTTATTTGGAATTCTTCATCTGACAACTCGATTAATGCCTTTATCGCAATTGAATCAAGAGAAGAACCTTGAATATCTTTTAAAAGATTTCTTTTTTCTACAATTTTCCATTGTTCATCGGATATTTCGGAAAGTCCTGCAATATCTTCGCCTGAAAGAGGTACGGTTCTGCCATCAATATCTTTTAAAAGATTTCTTTTGTCTATAATTTCCCATTGTTCATCAGATATGGTTAATAATGAGATTAAGTCATTGTCCGAAAAAGCTTTTGATCTTCCTTCAATATCACCGAGCAAACCTCTTTCTTTTAATTTTGCAAAAGACTCGGCGTTGGAGTTAATGATAAAATTAAGCATATCACTTGCACTGAGAGGTTCTTTGCGTTCGATTTTCATCAATTCTTTAAGATTTATTATTTGTTCATCTTTTAAATTACCTAAATAACAGAGGTCTATTCTTGTTAATTCTGAGTTATTGATAAAATTCATTAACTCTCTGTCATCTTTATGTTTTTTTATAAAATTCCAGACTACAAGATTATCTTTATATTTTGTTTTTAATTCTTTAAGATTTTGTTGATGCTGTTTTGGAGAAATTCCACTGGTGTCGTTATCTTTGCCAAAATGGGAAATATTATTATTGCCGTTAGAAAATTTAATTTTTCTTACATGACCTGCAAGTATAGACATTAACTGTGAAAGACCTTCACCTGCAATATCGATTTCACCTGTTAAAGCCATATCTCCTAAAAGACTTATAGTTGCATCAACACCTATATCAGCTATGCAAGCCATTAATGTAGGACATTTTTCCGCCAGCAGGGCAGCTTTAGCCGCAGAACCCATTTTGCCTGCCGCACCGCCTACTGCAAACAGGGCTGCATTTGTCATTAATTCTTCAGTAATTTTTTTCTTGGCTTCGTCTGTCAGACCTTCGCTTCTTGTTGCTTCATTTAATGCTTCAACTCCGATACCGCCGAAGGATGCTGTTAAGGCTCCTGCCAATGCAGCGGGAGGACAAAAGAACATCCCTCCAACCATAACGGCTGCGCCTGTTAATTCGACTCCGGTGCGTACTTTGCCCACAATTTCTTCCTGATCATTTGCAAAAGCCTGTGCAAGATGTGTGGCATTTTTGCGTCCGTAGGCTAATTCATAAGCTGATGACATTGTGTTTTTATAATATTCCGGAGCATAACATCCTTGAATTTTTTGTACATTTTCATCTACAGCGTCCAGAAGTTTTTGAGCACTATTTAAAAGACAATAGCCTTTGTTAACTGTATATACAAACTGTCCGTCTTTATAGCTTATAGCACCGTCAGAAATCTCCTGTAGTTTTTGGTTAATTTTTTCTTCATTGTCACCATAAAGAGATTTTAAAGCTGTAATGAGATTTGTTTCCAGCCGTTTTTCACCGGCTTCTCTTGTCTGCGGGTCGACTGCATTTTCATTATTGCCTTTAACAAGTGTCATAGAATCTTTAAGCAGCTCATGTATAGAATTAGCCTTGTTGGTAACCATCGTAACCATTGCATATTCAGCAGCTGCCTGTTCATATTCTTCAATAGCCTGCGGGTCAAACTCAACACCACGCTCTGCAAGCCAAACCTCGTTAAAAGTCATAATTTCTTTACCGGCACCTGTCTTCATCAGTGCTTTAATAGAGTTTGGATTTTCGTTTATAACTTCGCCGCCGGAATCACCAAGGTTTGCTGAGAGTAAATTTCTGCCTTCTTCAATAAGTTTATCAATTTGACCTGTTAATTTGGCATAATCTTCCTGATTTGTACATTTTGCTTTATCAATAAGCTGATTAAGTTCTTCGGGCGTATATTGTGCAAATCTTTCTTCAAGACAGGCTCTTTCTTCATCCGAGAGATTCCTGTCTGCTGTAAGCATATCAATCAGTGTATCAATTTTTGCACCCCAGTATTCTTCTTTTGTCAGATTTCCGTCCTGTGCTTTTTGCAAAAGGTCGGCTGTTGTCTGTTCGGCAAATATGGTACGACAGACACTGCTTAACGATAATTGAGCATCAAAATATTCTTTTAATGAGTTATACACCTCGCTTATAATTCCCTGTTCTTCCATCTGTTTCATAATTATTTCGATAGAAGTATTTACATTTTCTCTTATACTTGCAATGGCATTATCTTGAGCTTCTTTTGTTTTTTGTTCCTGTGTCGGTTCCGGTACAGGTTGGGATTTATGTGCTGTTGTACTGTTTGTACTTGCATTCGTGTAAAGAGTTACACCTTTTGCCTCAGAAGTATTCGACGTACGTTCAATGCCCAATCCCCAGCTTGCATCATCAGTATCTACAAGAGAATCTTTATTAAACAAAAAATTAGAAGTTTGAGAAATTATAGCGGCATTATTGGAAAAAAGTTGAATTTCTTTTGCCAAATTTGTTTTACTTTGAGTGGAAAAAGGGTTAAAAGCAGGTTTTTCGTCTGTTTTAATTTCTTTATTATTTTCTTCCAGCCACATTGATACATCGGCAAGAGTTTTTGGATTTGAGGCAAGAAGTTTTACCTTGGTTTCTTTAGGTAAATTCAAATTTTCTATATATACTTTTACTAAATCACTGAAACCGCCCGACATCCGTAACCAATACCTTTCTTGTTTAGCTTATTTTATTTATCGACAGGCAGGGCAAAAACTTGAATAATACGGGCTGTAAGTATTTTAAATTTTACAATTCTTTATATTTAAATTTTTATATTTTTTAATGTTGCATCCATTTGCATTTTTTCTTGCGGTGAAAGAATATTGATTTCGGACCAATCGGCAAAAATTATATTTTTATTATCTTTAGTTGCAAAATACAAATCTTTGTCAGTGAAAATTTTTCTGTTTATAAGCCCTGTATTATTTAATTTTTGTAACTCTGCCACAAATTTTTGTTTAACATTATCAGGAATTTGAGAAGCAGCCTGTCGGTAAGGAACAACATTGTTGGGGCTTAATTCCAACAAAGACAAAAAGTCGTTGTCACCGAGTTGAAAATATTTAACAAATTTGGGTGTGATATTACTTGTTTTAAACAGTTCAAGATTTTTTTCCAGCTGCAGTGAAGCTTCACCGTTACTGCGATATAATAAAAAATTGTCAAACAAATAAAGTGCTGAATCCGGTTTTTGAGCAATTAATTTTGTTTTTGTTTTTAAAAAGTCAATAATTTCTTCGGATGTAGAGTTAAGAATTTTATCCGCAAATTCCATTGTTTTGCCGTTAAATCTTTTTATTGCTTCTTCAGGCATAAGACCTTCCTGTTGTTTAAAAGCATTAATATTAGAATTGATAATTTTAGATGTATTCATTTTGTATCCTTGTTAAAATTTTATTTTACCATATTTTTATTTTTCAAAGAAGGAATGCCATTTTTTCTTGTAAGTGTCTAAATCAAGACAGAAGGCTTCTAAATCAAGGCTGACTCCTGATTTTAACGCCGGCATGTCAATGCCCAGTTCTTTATATATGCTTCGCATGAAAATGTCTGCGATTCCGTTAGAACCTCTGCGGTAAGGCATTGCATTCGCCATAAGAAAATACATTTCCGCAATTTTTTCATTTGCCATAGCTTTTTCTTTTGGGGTTAATACTCCGCCGTTACGGACTTTTTCGAGTAATGGTGTCATTTCTTCATAGCGTTGTTTTACGTGATTCATTGTTGTTGATACACTGCTGTTGCGTGGATGTCCCATAACATATCCATAGCCGCTGACAAGAGATATTTGTGTCAGTTCAACATCTGGATACGGAGGGGTACGTTTTTTGCCGAGAAGTTTGTTGAAGCGGTTATAATATTCATTATAGAGGTCGTCTTTGTTAAAAGGAGTTAAATATTCAAAACCGGTTTCCTTTGAAAAATCGGAATCAGGATCGTACTGTCTTTCCCGTCCTGAGTCTGTTCTTCTTGCATCAGGTTTGTAGTTTGAATCAAGACTTTTGGACACGTCATAGTTATTATACATTTTTGCAATATGCGCCATTACTTCATCATAACTTGCGCCTTTGCTTATTAATACTGCTGCGCTTTGGGATATAATATCCATTTCGTGCGCCCATTGAATATTTTTGCCGTAGTTGTCTTCATTAGAAGCAATTCTTGAGAAAAATTTTGACGAACTGTTTAAGTCGGTAAGAATTTCTTTGATTTGTTGAGGGCTTGCATTTTCAGGGATAATATCTTCCCATTTAATTTTGTAGAAGAAATTATCGCCCAGTGTCTGCTGCAGCTTTTTCATTTCTTCAGGTGCAACTTTTTGAATTTTATCTTTTATATCAAATCTTTTTTCAAGAACAGATTGAGGTGTATTTGTTACATCTTTATCAATAAAATCAAACTTAGGAGGTTCAGAAAGCAAAATTTCTCTAAGTTCGGGGTATTTTTGCATAAGCTCTAAATTATATTTTATACCACTTTCCGAATATTTTTTAGAAGATAAGGAAATTAAATCTTTAATATATTGCGTATCATTGCTTTTGCTTGTTAAAAGGTCAATTGAATTAGCATCCAGGTTGGGATTTTTAGAAAGCTGCATATACAAATCTTTTTTATCAGGATTTGCTTTAAGTATTTTTACAAAGTCATAAACCCCGTCCATAGGGTTAGATACATCATTGTCAGCTTTTCTTTGTACGCTTGCATATTGTTTGATTTCCGCTGCAAGCTCAGGATTGTTTTTTACCAGCTCAATAAAATCATCAATATTTGAGGCGTTATTTCCTCTTACATTTTTCCCGATTCTGATATTATTATTGGAGCTTACAAGAGAAATAATATCATCGGCATATTCCGGATATTTTTTGGTATATTCGATAAGACTTTTTATATCAGAAACAGGTCGATTGGTTTTTGAGGCAATTTCCAAAATTTGAGTTTTATATTGGGGATTGGCATTGGCAATATCCAATACTTCTTTAAAATGATTTACGGCAATGTTGCCATTATTATCTTTATCACATAATAATGACTTATTTTTAATAAGACCTGTTAAATCATCAATATTTTCAGGCGTAGCCATTGATAAAAGCTCTTTGATTTCAAAAGAAGGTCTGCCTGTATCGACGATTTTTAAAAGTTTATCTTTTATTTCGGGTTTTGAATTTATAATGTCAGCAATTTCTTTTGCTTCATTTTCAGCGCATCTGAGTTTTTGAGCAATCTGTTTTGTATTTACAGTAATATTTGCATCAGGTTTTGGAGAAGGCTTATATGTATTGCTGCCTGAAACATTACCGTTTGAAGTATTATTCACTTTTATGTGTTTGAATTTTCCGGCTCTGACATGACCTGCAAGAAGTGACATCAGTTGTGACAGTCCTTCACCTTCAATAGATATTTGACCGGTAATTGCAAGATCACCAAGTAAGCTTATAGTGGAATCAATACCTATATCGGCAGCAACTTGCATGAATGTCGGACATTTTTTTGCGATAAGAGCCATTCTTGCAGCGTTACCCATTTTTGCTGCACCGCCTCCGACTGCGAATAATGCTGCGTTTTGCATTACTTCTTTTATCAGTTCTTGTTTCTTTTCTTCGGAAATACCGTCTTTTCTTGTTGCTTCGTTTAATGCTTCAACCCCTATACCGCCAAAAGAAGATGCTATTGCGCCTGCCATTGCTATAGGAGGACATATAAACATGCCTGCTACCATTACACCTGCGCCTGCTATTTCAATGCCTGTACGAACTTTGCTGACTACTTTCTCCTGATCATTTACAAAAGCCTGTGCAAGCTGGGTTGCGTTTTTACGACCGTAAGCAAATTGGTATGTTGACGCCATTTGATCTTCATAATCTTCCAGCGAATTTTCACCCAGAAGATTTTTGGTATTTTTGTCAATTTCTTTTAAGAATTGTTCAGTTGTATTAGCAAGTATTATACCTTCATTTGGTCCTATGACATCAGAATAAACAATTTTACCGTCTTTATATGAAATTAGACCGTCAGAATATTTTTGGAGCTGTTGATTTATCTGTTCTTCGTCATCTCCGTATAGTGATTTTAATGAAGCAACAAGTTTGTTTTCCAAATCGCCTTCGGCAGCAGCTCTTGCTATTTCTGTACTAGGATTTGTATTATTGGCTTTAACAAGACTTAATGCACTGTCCAGAACTTCATGTACACCGTTTGCTTTGTTGGTAACCATTGCTGCTAGCGAGTATTGAGCAGCAGCTTCTTCATATTCTTTTATGGCTTCCGGATCAAATTTAACTCCACGTTCCATTTCCCAGACTTCTTCAAAGGTGAGGGCTTCCTGCCCGCCTGCTGATTCCGACTGGGCAATTATCGCACTAATTGAAGCACCATTACTGTCAGGTATGTTTTGTATATAATTTTTTGTTCTGGCTTCTTCTATTAATTGATCAACTCTGGCATTTAGTTTGGCGTATTCTTCATTGTCACAGTATTTAATCCTGTCAATAAATTGATTAAGCTGCTCGGGTGTAAAGTGAGATAATCTTTCTTTTAAAAGTTTTCTGTCTTCATTAGACAGTTCTTTGCCGCCTGTTAACAGTGTTATTGCAGTATCGAGTTTAGCGTTAAAATATTCAGCAACAGTTAAATCACCGCTTTGAGCCCGTTTTAATAAATCGGTCATTTCGTATTCGGCATAAAGAACACGACATACACTGCTTTGTGACATTTCAGAATCAAAATATTCTTTGATTGAATTATATGCCTTGCTTATAGCACCCTGAGATTCCCCCTGCTGTTTTACTGTTTCCAGTGCTGAAAGTATATTGTTTTCAATAGAGGTAATAGCATTATCCTGAGCTTCTTTTAGCTTTTGTTCAGGTGTTTGTTCAGCCGGTTGTGTTCTTGTCGTCCGAACAGCCGGTGTTTGTGCGGAACTGTAGTATGTTACAGCCCCTGCTGTTTCGGTGCTTTGTGAGCGGTCAATACTTAACCCCCAGCTTGCCTCCTCCGTGTCAACAAGCTCTCCTCTGTTAAAGGTGCTGCCAGATGTGGTCGAAATAACATTTGAATTATTATTAAACAATTTAATATTTTTTGCTGAATTAACGCTATTGCCTGCAGCAAAAGGATTGTTAGAAGATTTTGGCTTTTCTTCTGTTTTTACATCTTTATGTTTTGCAAGCCATAAGGAAACCTCCGCAAGAGTTTTGGGATTAGACTCAATAAGCTGAGTCTTTGTTTCTTGCGGTATATTTAAATTTTCTATATAAACTTTAACTAATTCGCTTAAGCCACCTGACATTATTAACCGTTTCTTTTTTATGTTTCGACCTGTTATCAACTTCGGCAGTTTGGATAAAAAACTTAAATCTTTTAATATGAAATTTTTATAAATTTTACAATACTTAATATTTTTTATGGTTTTATTAAAGTTTTTTATCTGGTTGTCGATTATTGAAATAAGGTTAGGAAATAAGGGTTGGTTAATGTTGAAAATAACAAAGGAGTTTTTGCAAGACTTAGTCGGTCTGTTTAAGGAAGAAGATTTAAAAAAGAATTCAAAGATGCAGAATATTTTTAATATTATTGACAAAGATGGCAATAATACTATTGATATTGAAGAAATTACTGTGTTTGCGAATAATATTTTAAAAGCTGATACTAATAACGATAGTAAAATAAGTAAAAAAGAACTTAACAAATATATGGATGCACATCCGGAAATATTCGGACATCCTGATGAACTTAGTGCAAGAAATGTTTTTAAGTTTTTAAAAGCCTTTAACAAACATGCGGAAAATAACGCAGAAACAGATTTTCGTACAGATAATCCGGATGGTTCATATTCTATAAATTTAGAAAAAGAAGGTGTTCGTAAAAAAATTAATTACGATAAGAATAATGCTATTACCTCTGTAGAAGAAACTAAAGGCAATGTCACAACAGTAAAAGATAAAGATGGAAATTTAATAAAAACAATCGAAAAACAAGGTGTTAACATAATCACAACAGAATATAACAAAGACAGTACACCTAAATCAAAAAAATATGAGGCTTATGGTCAGATTAATGCCTATGAAGAATACTGTTGGACTGCAGACGGTAAATACCAAACTGATATATACAGATGCATGGACGGAAAAGTATCTCAATATCCTGTTTATACAGGGATAAAGGAAAACGCTACTCTTGTAATGGAAGTAGAGTACGATGATGACGGAGATGTAACGGCGGTGACACATTATAGCTACGGTGCCATTCAAAAGAAAGAAATATATGCAAAAGGCAAAATGTCTTATGATGCCGATTTTAAATATAATAATGGATATTATAATAATTACGGCAGTAATCCTGATTCAATAATTGATCCGTCAGGGCAGGGGCAAGTTGGTGACTGCTGGCTGCTTGCCGGTATAAATTCTTTAAGTTACACAAAATGGGGCAGACAGGCAATAAAAGACTGTCTTAAATTTGATGAAAAAACAGGAGATATAACAGTTACACTAAAAGGGGCTTATGGTGGAAAGAAAGAATTTGTTGTAACAAAACATGAACTTGATAATGCAAGAAAAAATAAAAGCTATTCTTCCGGTGACTCTACAGTACTGGCATTTGAAATTGCAATTGATAAATACAGAAAACAGTTTAATGAAAAAATTGATGATGGTGGGTTTGGTGAAGAATTATACAGATTGATTTTGGGAAAAGAGGCAAATACAATCCGTATTTCAAATAAAAATCAAATTGAAAATATCATTGACAAAGCAATGGCTGACCCTGAAAAATATGTAATTTCTTTGGCTTTTGTAATAAAAGAAGGTTTACATGCTTTTGCGTTCAAAAGAATTGAACAGGGAACAGACGGAAAAAACTATATTGTGTTCACAAACCCCTGGGATTCCAATGCAGAAATAAGAATGGAAAAAAGTGAATTAATACAAAAAATATATGATGTGGAATATGTGCAAAGACCTGACAGATATGACAATATAACTGTTGGTGAGATAGAATCTGACGGACAAATCGGCGGTTTTAAAATGAGCAATAAAAATGACAAATCTTTAGCTCTCTCTGCAATAGCTTCCTTGACCTACAGCAACAGAGGTAAAGAATTAATGAAAGATCTTATCTCAAGAGATTCCGAAGGTAATATTACAGTAAAATTACAAGCTATGTCAGAACCGATTGTGATTTCTAAATACGATATTGAAACTGCTAAAGAATCCGGCTATTATTCAATAGGTGATGATGATGTAATAGCTCTTGAGCTGGCAGTAGAACGCTATCAAAACAGACAATTTAACACAGGTATAAATACATATCCTCAAACAAATCCAAGAAATTTCGGTATGGAAAGTATAACTTCCGTAGGTGAGCTGTTCCGAATTTTGTTTGGTTTTAGTAGTTGCAGGATTTATGGAGCATCAAATGAGCAGGCAACAATGCAATTTTTGCAGGAACTTTATGAAAAAGGAAGTGATTATATTATTGTTGCGCAAAACCCTAATAATGTTTCATGCGTTGCTTCATGTCCAAAACCTGACAGCTGTGCGGTTAAACGTATTGAAAAAAATGCAGCAGGCGAGTTTGTAATAGTAGTTACACGACCGGAAGATACTTCTGTGGAAATTAAATACACTTACGATGATTTTATAAAATTGTATCCGCAGTTATTAGCTTTTTAGAAAATATAAAACGCTCCCATTACATTTGTAACATTTTATTGCAATAAAAAAATTCCTTTCTTAAAAAGTAACAAAAAATATCTTTACTGTTTTTAAAATTTAATACTTAAAGAAAAAATTTAAAAACATGTATAAAATATAATTATTTGCTGCTATAATTTAGTTGGTCTGTCAATAAGGAAGGAATTAATAAAATGGAATTGACTATGGAATTCCCACAGCGTGAAAAAACTATAAACCCCACGCATGATATTAAACTTTTTTCAGGTCGTGCACACAAAGAGCTTGCACAGGAGCTTGCCGATTATTTAGGTACAAGCGTCGGACCTATGATTATCAAAAATTTTGCTGATGGTGAAATATATGTTCAGGTTCAACAAAGTATCAGAGGTGATGATGTTTTTATTGTTCAGCCTTTATCCAATCCTGTGAACGAAAACCTGATGGAACTTTTAATAATGATTGATGCTTTTAAAAGAGCAAGTGCCAAATCAATTACAGCTGTTATTCCTTATTACGGCTATGCAAGACAGGACAGAAAAACCTCAGGCAGAGAAGCTATTACGGCAAAACTTGTTGCTGATTTGTTAACAACGGCAGGTGCAAACAGAATACTTGCAATGGATTTGCATACAGGTCAAATTCAGGGCTTTTTTAATATACTTGTTGACCACATTTATGCAACACCTGTTTTGACGGAATATATTAAAAATTTGAATATACCCAAGGATAAACTCGTTGCCGTAAGCCCTGATACAGGCGGCGTACAAAGAACACGTGTTTTTGCAAAACAGCTTGATTGCCCTCTTGCTATTGTTGATAAAAGACGTGACAAGCACAATGAAGCTATAGCTGATCACGTTATCGGCGACGTAGAAGGTAAAATTTGCATACTGGTTGATGATATGATTGATACTGCCGGTACAATTTGTGAAGCTTCAAAACTGCTGGTCAGAGAAGGAGCAGAAAAAGTTTATGTATGTGCAGCACATGGTATTTTGTCAGGTCCTGCAATTCAACGTCTTGAAGAAGCACCTGTTGAGGAGGTTATTATTACAAATTCAATCCCTCTGGACAGAGAAGTTTCTTCTAAATTTACCCAGTTGAGCATTGCTCCTATTCTTGGTGAGGCTATTTCAAGAATCCATGATAATGAATCGGTAAGTTCATTGTTTGGTTTTGAAAAAGAATATAAATCGTATTAAATTCAATTTAAAAATTAAGATGAGAGAGTATAAGAGCCTGTTATTTTATATAACAGGCTCTTTAAAATTTATAATTCTTCTTTGCGTTTTTCCTGTAATGTTCCCATTGAATCTATTTCGGAAACAATTTTTATAATTGTATGTATAATAACAAGAAGCTGTGCACTGACCTTTAAGTTTTTAGAAAATGTGACATTAGTTTCATTTTTTTCATGCTCATCTTCTGATTTTTTTCTTGTTGTGTAGGTCGGCGGATTTTTTAATACAAACCTTGTATCGGATTTAACAGCCTCATGGAATTTTTCTTTTGGAAAATCTTCACGGCAATTTATATCCATATCATAGCCGTCATCTTCTTTGTATAAAAATATTTTAACCAAACCGTAATTTTGGGTTGTTATATAGATTGTAATTGTATCCTGAGCCTCGGATTTTTGTCCGGTTTCTTCTGCAATTCCGCCGAAATTAAAGCCGCTGCTTTCATTGATAGGCAGCCAAGGCAAATACATTATCATAAAACTTTTTAAAATTTGTGCTTGAGAAGCATCATTTGCCGGTATGCAGGCATTAATCAAAACAGACATTTCTTTAAGCTGTTGTGTGTTATAAATCCCTGATTGATTCATTGTTGCAATCATTTTTGTTATTTTTTCAAGTGCGGATTTTCCGTTTGTTTGCAGTAATACCAGCAGTTTTGACAAATCCAGCTCTTTGTTCATTAATGTCAGAAGTTCTTGAGAGGAAACCTTTTTCCCTTCTGTTACAACGGTTTCCAAAAGTTGTGCAATATTTTCCGGAAAATCAAACATGTGCCGCATAAGCCATGATTGCTGTGCAGTAGAAAGTTCTTTTAGCATCATCTGTGTTTGCAGAATATTTTGCTGCTGAGCCATATTCTGCGTAATATTCTGTGCAGTCTGCTGAACCATTCTCATTGCTTCCTGCTGGGCACGTTGAAAATTTTCATTGGCAACTTTCCCGGGCTGCTGCTGTACGGGTTTGCCTGTGCTGTAGTCAAATACATTTTTTAAAAATTGACCGAGGCTTATTTCGCTCATATTGTGCTTTCATTATATTTTGCTATTTATTATGTAATGATTTTTGTAACTAAATCTAATTTAAAATCTGTTTTGCTGGCTTTTTTCAAAGATTTCTCTGCTTTTTGCAAGAGCGTTATGTTTAAAAGAACACATTCCGTTATCTCTGTCGAAAACACCTATGCTCGTTAATCGGTTGGACACAAATTCGTTTATATCGGATGGTGCAATAAACAGTGCACATTCAGGTGAGCATTCATCAAAATTAAAAGGGCATTTTTTCATAATTTTATCTCCTGTCCCTTTTCTATTTTTGCACTTTTAAATTAATTTGGCATACGCATTTCAGGTGATTTTTAAAAATTGCACCTTAACAAAATTTAATAATGTATTATAATAATCATGACAGACCGAAAAAAATCCGTATATATTAACTGTTAATAAAATTAGGTGTATGAAAGGACTGTTATGATACAAAATCTTTTAGGTTTAATTTCCCAAACATTGACTCCGCAGCAAACCAGGGCGATTACATCTGTTCGTCCCGCATCATCAAATCCGTTTGCCGCACCGTCAACAAATCCTTTTATGCAAAATTCGGCTGTTTCTTCAAATTTTTACGGTAAAAATCAGCCGGTCAGAGGCGGATATTTTGCAGGGTATTACAACGGAAAACCTAATATTGTCGGCAGAAAACTTTTTATTGAAGTATAGTTCTTTGTTGTCCTATTTGTTTAGGGGTCGTCTAAAAACGATTTAAACTATTAAATAACGATAATAATTATTATAATATCCTCTCTTTAAACGATGTAAAATTTTTAAAAATTTTGCACAATATAATAAGTTATAAGGACTGATTTAGTCGGGAGAGGTTAATTTAATGGTAGGAGCAATAGGCTCTATTTCGAGCAGTATATTTGATTATCAAATGTCATTGCCTGATGTTAGCAGGACATCGCAGACGGCAAGTTTTGAGGAGCTTGTTTCTAACGGAAAAATAGAAAATCCTGCAGCTGAAACATCATCTGTTTCACTTTCTGCCGCATCAGGGTCAGGTTCATCATCGTCTTCTTCGGACAGTGCAAACAGTGAGATGGACTTAAATAATGACGGTCAGGTGACAATTGATGAGGTAATCCGTTATACTCAAATGCAAATGCTTGATAAAATGTCAGAGCAAATGAGTTTAGAGGACGGTGCTTTTGAAATGGGTCAGCAAGGTTCCCACCAAAACAACGGCATTGAAGATTTTATGAATAAACAAGCTGAAAATGCTTACCGGAGTAATCAGGATTCTTTGATTGAAATGATTACTTCAAGCTTTATGATTTAAATGTAAGAAGCCTTTTAAACGGCTGCTGGACTTGGTTAGGCGGTCTAAACAGGAATGATTGAATTTAAAAAATATAAATTGCACTTTTTCGTCTGAGGACGTAATCTTTAGCTTTTTATTTTTAACAAATTTTACAATTTTGGTAATTTCAGTCAAAAAGTAATAGTGTTTTGTTTTTATACCGGTGTGTGAAAGTTTAAGGAATGAATATAAGTTATGACGGCATCTGTTTCATCGCCACAAATGCAGACTGTATCTGTTCAACCGGTAGGGGCTTATTCGCTCAACGGCAGTAACGATTTTCGTGCCGGTCATTTTGTGGTAAATCCACCTTTAATAAAACCTTACTCATTTCATGATGAAATTTATGTCGACCCGAATTTTTATAAACAGCTTATAAATCCGAAAAGTAAAGCCTTTTATTCAAAAAAACTTTTACAAGAATCACAACCTGCACCAAAGAAAAGTAAAGTCAGCGGAGTGTTAAAAACAGCTGTATTTCTTGCTGGTTTGTTTTTGGCTTATGTTTACCGTGCTAATATCAAAACATTTTTAACAGGGGCTTTTGACAAAATAAAAAATCTTGTAAAAAATAATTGAAATACCTTATTTAAAGGGTAAAATTTTATAAAGTAAAACTGTATTAATACAAACATGAACTCATCACAACAAAACGATTCTGGAAAAAACAATCAAAAAAAAGAATTTTTTCAATTGACCGGACATCAGCTTTCGGTCAATATACATCGTTATGAAAAGGTTTTAAATAAACCGCAGGTGACGATTTTTAATAAAAAACAGCTTGATGAGATTAAAGAAGAAAAACAAGAACGACTTTTGCTAAAACGATTGAATGCAACAGATTCTTCAATGATAGAAGAATGTGCATACAAAGTCATAGACAATCCTGAGTTAAAACTGGAAAAACGTATTGAAAATTGCGAAAAAGCACTTTCCGAGGTAAATGAAAAAATAATAGTTGCGCAGACAATTCAGGATAATAAAGCACAAAAAGAGCTTTTTTATAAAAAACAGGTGCTTGAGAAAAGTCTTGCCGCTTTGCAAAAACAATACAGCGAGCAGAATTTTGAAACAGGTTTTGCAAGTTTGATTACAAAAGCACTTTTGCTTCCTCAAAAGCTTAAAACAAATTTAACAAAATATTTTAAATCCTTACTTTTGCATACAAAATTTTTAAAGCATATCAAGCCGCTTGCAAGAGCACTGGCAGTTCGGGAAACAATCTGGAAGTTAAACAAAATAAACAGGTCAGTGGATGAACTTGTTAAAATGAAGGTTCCTTTTGGCGAACAGGAAGAAAAATATGAAACACTTGTAACGCATTTACAGCGTGCAGGTGCTTTGCATTCACAAATATTAAAAGAATTAAAAAATTGATTTGTGTCTTTATTAATTTTTCTAAAACATTGCAGCAAAAGGCTTTTTGTAGCTTTGTTAAGTTTTGTTACGAATATATACTTTTTATTACTCCAATATGGCAATTTTCTCGAAAGAAAATTGTTTATATAAGTACGAGAGATATAAAGAGATAGAAAAACAAACCACATCGGTTAAACCACCACATAAACATATTAGAGATATTAATCAAACGTTAGAGAAAGAAAAAACAAAGATTTAATTTACTACTTACTTAATTTACTTCACACTTCACTTCACACTACACACTTCACAAAATCCACACAATGGCGAGGAATGC
>CALUSA010000021.1 GCA_944323275.1 Candidatus Gastranaerophilales bacterium | reverse complement strand
GCTTCTGCTCTTGTCGGAATCGGGTTATCTATCATAGATTCCAGCATTTGAGTAGCTACGATACAAGTTTTTCTGTGTGCAAAGGCTGCATCAACAATTTGTTTTTGTACCATAGGAACTTTTTCCGGAGCAAGCTCAATACCCAGGTCGCCTCTTGCAACCATTACTGCATCAACAACATCAAGGATTGATTCAATATTTTTAACTGCTTCGGGTTTTTCTATCTTAGCTACTATAGGAATATCAGCTCCAAAGTGGCTTAAGTATTTTTTAGCAAGCAAGATGTCGTCTTTGTCACGGACAAAAGACAATGCAAGATAATCAGCATCGTTATCTACGGCAAATTTGATGAAATCTACGTCACGTTCAGTGATGGCAGAAAGGCTTTTTGTTCCGCCGGGGATGTTGATACCTTTTCTTGGTTTCAATAATTCGCCGTCTATAACTTTTACGTGAACTTTAGTACCTTCTTTTTTGATAACCTGTATTCTGATTTTTCCATCGTCTAAAAGAATATATTCGCCTTCACGTACGTCATCTGCTACACCTTTGTAGTCAACAGGTACGATATTAGGATCTGTTTGTTCAAGACCGTATTCAAGAACAAGTTCTTTACCCGGTTCTAAAGGTATAGGCTCAATTAAATTACCTACTCTGATTTTAGGTCCCTGAAGATCAACCATTACCGGTATAAAGGTTTTTAATCTTTTTTCTACATTTCTGATTTTTTTAATGTTTTCAGCATGAACTTCGGCTGTGTTGTGAGAAGTGTTAATTCTGAACATTGTAGCACCGGATAACACCAGTTCTTCAATAATTGATTCATCGCTGCTTGCAGGTCCGAGCGTAGCAACAATTTTTGTTTTGTTCTTTTTCATCATTTTCTTTTTTCCTTATAGTTTCGACTAAAAATAATTATAAATAAAAATTGTAAATAATAAAGGGCAAACCTTTAGGTTTGCCCTTTATAAAACCTTATTCATTATCTTTTTGATAAGCGTATGTTGCTGCCATTTCATCATAAGATGCGTAAACGCAGTGGCAACCGCAGTCTACGTGTACAACTTCACCTGTAACACCTGAAGCAAGGTCAGAAACAAGGTATAAACCTGTTTTGCCCACATCTTCAAGCGAAACATTTCTTCTTAAAGGGGCTTTTAAGATAGCGGCTTTTAACATTCTGTCAAAACCTGAAATACCTTTGGCAGCAAGTGTTTTAACAGCACCTGCTGAAAGACAGTTTACTCTTACGCCGATTTTACCGAGGTTGTCGGCAAGGTATCTTGCTGAAGCTTCTAAAGTAGCTTTAGCAACACCCATTACGTTGTAATTTGCAACAACTTTTTCGGAACCGAGATATGTTAAAGCCAGAATAGCACCGCCTTCATTGAATAAAGGTTTTGCTGCTCTTGCTAATGATACTAGTGAATAAGCACTAATGCCCAAAGCTGTATCCCAGCCTTCTTTAGATGTGTCAATAAAATCACCCATTAAATCTTCTTTATTTGCAAAGGCAACAGCATGAACAACAAAATCCAGCTTTCCGTATATTTTTTCGTATTGCGCAAAAACGTTTTTAATCTGTTCTTCATTGGTAACGTCGCATTCAACAATCATTTTTGAGTTCATTTCTTCCGCAAGCGGACGTACTCTTGATTCCATTGCTTCGTTAGCGTATGTGAATGCAATTTCAGCTCCGGCTTCGTGAATTTGCTTTGCGATAGCATAAGCAATACCTCTGGAATTAGAAACCCCGAAAATAATACCTTTTTTGCCTTCCATTAATTTCATATAAAAATCTCCTTAATTTGTATATTTGTATATTAGTATTAACATGTCCGAATGTCCATATTTTTATTAACTTTGAGTAATTTTTATAAGTGTAAATGTAACAATTTTAAATTTACTGCTACAAATGTATTGGCAAAATTTAAAAAAAGTTGCATAATATAATTAGTAAAATAATTATGGTCATCTAAATATTATTTTGTGTTTATTTACTTTTTAATTAAACCTTTTAAGGTATAGAAACGAGGTCTGTAATGAGCGGTGTAAACGGTAATAAATTATTTAGAAAAATATTATCAAAAGTGGAAGAAAGTTCTTTTGAAAAAGCACCTACATATAGAAAAGGAATAGCTGAAAGAATGCTCGCTTCATTAAAAGAAAATTCAATTGAAACATCTGCAGCTAATGATGCTATGTCGTTTGAGTAAAATGAAATATAAAAATCTATTACTTAATATCACAAAGCCGGACTTTAGTCCGGTTTTTCTTTTATAAAATTTTGTATATTTATTGTAATCTTTTTGACTAGTCAATTTCTTTATAAGACAATATATTTATATATGTCTAGACTTGGGATTAGAGTAGTTTAATGTACATTAAAGAAGTAGAAATAGACAACTTCAAATCTTTTGCAAACAAAATCACTATACCGTTTTTAAAAGGTTTTACCACTATCTCGGGACCAAACGGTTCGGGTAAAAGCAACATTATCGACAGTATTTTGTTTGCGCTTGGTTTGTCTACTTCAAGAACCTTAAGAGCGGAAAAGATTTCCCAGCTTATCTCTACCCACAACAGAAGAAACGAGGCAATAGTTAAAGTTACTTTTGCACCCGAAGACGCAGAAGAAAAAGAGTTTTCAGTTGCAAGAAAGATTAAAAAATCTTCTCAAGGCTACAACTCGATTTATTACCTGAATGACAAGATTGTTACTCTGACTGATGTTCACACAATTTTAGAAAAGTACAATATTACCCCCAACAGCTACAACGTCATCATGCAAAACGACGTTATGTCCATAACAAACTGTTCTGACACGGACAGAAGGAAAATTATTGATGAAATCGCAGGTGTTGCCGACTTTGATCGCCGTATAGAACAGGCTCAGGGCGAGTTAGGTACTGTAGAAGCCAGGGTTCAAAACTCCCTGCTTATTTTAGGCACTGTTGAAGAATCTTTAGAAAAATTGAAAGAAGAAAGAGAAGTTGCCTTAAAATATCAAAAACTCAGAGATGAAAAAACAGAACTCGAAAGTAAAATTACCACGGTAAAATATTTTGAAGTCAAAAAAGGTTTAGAACGTGCGCATGAAAGCATTTTAGACGCTAACAAACGTAAAAAAGAAGAAGAATCAAAAGCCAAAAAACTTGATGCCGAACTTTTAACCGTAAAAACAAAACTTGATGAACTCTCCGACCTTGTTAAAGAAAAAGGTGAGGCAGAACAAATCGAGGTAAAAAAACAGGTTGAAGAAATAAAAGGTCAGGTGGACAGGAAAGAATCCGCCATTGTTTATGCTGACAAAGGTATTCAGGATAACTTAAAAACCATTGAAAATGCCAAAAACGGTATAGAAGACCTTAAAAAGAAAAAAGAACAAACTCAATTAAATATAGAAAATAAAAATCTCGAAATTCGGAATCTTGAAAAAGAAAAAGAGGATAAAAAAGCGGACCTTCTAAAAACTCTGCAAGAGGTTTCAGGCTTAAACGAAACTGCCGACAAGTTTTTGGCTAAAAGAAACGAACTCAGAAAACAGCTCGAACAAATAAAAGACGAGGAAACAAAAATTATACAACAGCAGGCTCCGCTTGAGGCTGAGTTGAATAACCTTGTCAGAAGCGTTGAAGAAGCAAAAAATAAAATTGCCGAATACGAGGAATTTAAACAGAATTTTGCCGGCAATAAAGACCGTGTCGAAGTGCAGGTGGAAGAATTAGGCAAAGAGCTGCAAGATTTTAAAACTATTCAGGAGAACACTCTCTACGAACTGGATAAAACAAAAAATGAATTGAATGACGTCCAGTACAATGTACAAACAGCTTACCGCAAAATTTCGCAGATGGAGGCGCAAAAACAGGCGTTTGATGAGGTAAACTTCGGGCGTGCGGTTGATACTGTTTTGAATGCCAAAATTAAAGGTGTTCATGCAACTCTGGCGCAACTCGGGCAGGTTGATAAGGAATATTCAACGGCATTAGAAGTTGCTATGGGCGGCAGGATGGCTAACGTTGTTGTTGATGATGATGAAACAGCAAGGATTGCCATTGAAGTTTTAAAAAGCGCAAATGCAGGGCGTGCAACATTTTTGCCTTTGAATAAAATTAACAAAGCCCCCCGCTCTTTAAGACTGCCTAAAGATAAAGGCGTGATTGATTTTGCAATAAATTTGATTGATTTTGATGATGAATACATCAATGTATTTTTCCATGCCTTAGGCGAAACGCTTGTTGTAGAAGACTACAATTCTGCAAGAAAACTCATCGGGCAGTACAGAATGGTTACTTTAACCGGTGAACTTTTTGAAAAATCCGGTTCAATTTCAGGCGGTTCCCAAAAACGTTCGGGCTTAAAATTCAGTCAGACTCAAGATGATGAACTTGCTAAATTCAAAGAAAGATTAAAAGGTTTTGAAAAGACTTATGCGGAGCTTGAGCGCAAAAAAACTGATTTGGAACTCAAACTCGATAAGGTCAGAGGCTCTTACTCAAATACAATGACAGAGTATAACAAGGCAAAAATGGAGCTTCAAAACCTTATTGCAAATTCAGAAAGCAACGAAAACAACATAAAAGAAAGACAGGATTTTCTTGCTCAGGCAGAACCCAAGATTAAAAATATCGAAAAGCAGCTTGATGACATGGAACAAAAGTTGATGTCATACAACGAGCAGGCTCTTAAACTCGATGAGGAAATTAAAGAAATCGAGGAAAAAATGAGCCCGCAGGAACTGCAAAACCTCAAAAAACTTACGGAAGAAAAAGAACAGCAGATTAAAAACATCGAAAATGCAATTGCACGTGCACATAACGAGATAGACGGCTTTAACAGAACAATTGTGTTCCACGACGATGTTATTGATACCAAAACAAAAGAAATTGCAAAACTCGGCTCTGATAACGAAGTCTATGAGCAGGATAAAGTTAAATTTAAAGAAGAAATCGTTGAACTCAAAAAACAGATTGATGTTCTTGAGGTTAAAATTAAAGAACTCGGCGAAAAACTTATAGAAATTCAAACAGAGCGTGACGCTGTTAACGCACAGTTTTTAGAACTTGAAAAACAAAAGAACGTGATAGTTTTAAATATAGAAAAAATTGATGAACAGATAGAAGCCTTCAAAGCCCGCAGACGTGAACTTGAACCGCAGTTGGAAAATATTAAAGAAGAACTTAAAGAAAACGGCATAGAAATTTCTAAACTGCAGGAAATTGAAATTTCTGTTGAAGAAATCACCGGCAGAATTCAGAGATTGCAAAAACGTATGGATGAACTCGGTGACGTTAACATGCGTGCAATTAAGTCTTATGACGAGGTTTCCGAGCGTCAGAACGAATTGAAAATAAAAATAGAAACTCTGTCTAATGAAAAAAATCAGATTATGGACAGAATGCAGGGTTATGAAAATCTGAAAAAAGATACGTTTATGAACACCTACAACCACATAAACGACAATTTTAAAGATATTTTCCATAAACTTTCGGAAGGTGAAGGTACTTTGTATCTTGATAATCCTGAGCAGCCGTTCCAGGGCGGTATGTCTATTGAAGCACAGCCGAGAGATAAAGAAAAAACAAGGCTCAATCTTATGTCGGGCGGTGAAAAATCACTCACTGCACTGGCGTTTGTATTTGCTATTCAAAAATATCTGCCGGCACCGTTTTATGCATTTGATGAGGTTGATGCAAATCTTGACGGTATTAATGTGGAAAAACTTGCCGATATGGTGAGAACTCAGGCAGAAAATACGCAATTTGTAGTAGTTAGTCACCGCAAACCTATGATAGAATCAGCTAATAGGACAATAGGTGTTACTCAGAAAGAAAAAGGCAAAACACGTGTAACCGGCGTAAAACTAAGGGATTAGGATAAAAAATGGAAACTGCCGAATCAAATTTACATCATGATTTTTATGTACCGGAGTCCGCTTCGCATAGCGAAGATACTCAGGATATGTCTATGATTTCTTCCGTAAACGAAATTCAACAAGACATAACCGATCAGGTTGACGGTATTGAAATCCTTGTAAATATGGCTAAGTCAGGTAAAATTGACCCGTGGAATGTTGATATTGTCGATGTTACTGACAAATACCTTGCACATCTTTTTCAGATGAAGGCTCAGAACCTTAGATTAACAGGCAGAACACTTTTGTTTGCGGCAATTCTTTTGAGGTTAAAATCAAATGTACTGGAAGGTATAGACGTTAACCAGATAGAAGGTATTGAAGAAGATAATCCTGAGGATTTTGAATTTAATGACGACCCGTGGGATGATGAAGAAATTAACACCAATAACGTAATTTCTCTTGACGAGGTATTGCAGCGAAGAACCAGTATAAGGCTGAACAGAAGCCGCATGGTAAATTTAAAAGATTTGATTAAACAGCTGCAATTTTATGAGGAATTAGACAGAAAACAGTCTTTAAAAAATGCACATGAACGTGCTAAAAGACGTGTACGTTCTTATGCAAGGCTCACCCCTGATGATATTGTAAACCTTGCACATGACGAATATATCGAAAAAAGCGTTGAAGTTTTGCATGAAAATTTAAAAAGAATTTTTGAAACGCAGGAAAAAGTTGAACTTAATACCCTGACGCTTTTGGGTCTGGATAAAATCTCGGCATATATTGCGCTGTTGTTTTTGACTGCCGAACCCGATTCCGACATTGATTTGTATCAGGAGGAATTTTACGGTGAGCTGTATGCCGTGCCTTACAAAAAACCGGAAGAACAACCCGAAGAAGCTCAGAGTGCATAAATACGTTTAGTTTTTTAATTTAACGCAGGCTAAAAATTTTTTACAGTATAAAAATATTAATCTGCATTTTTTTCGTAAGAAACAGTTAAAATATAATGCGTATCAGTTACATTGACAATCGCCCACCTTAAAGGCGTTATATTAAGCTTAGAAAGTTCATTTTCAATATATGAACTTTCTAAATTTTCTGTTTTTTTTATTTTAAATTCGTCAGTCAAAATCATAATAATTATTCAACGGTTACTGATTTTGCAAGATTTCTGGGCTGGTCAACATCTTTACCTAAAAATTCTGCAATATAATATGCCAGCAGCTGCAAAGGAACCGAGGCTATTACGGGCGACAGACATTCATCAACAGCAGGTACCTTTAATATATATTCAAATACATCATTGAGGTGCGGATCTTCTGCAGAGGTGAGCGCAATCATTCTTGCATTTCTTGCTTTCGCTTCTTCCGCATTTGAAAGAACTTTTTCATAAACTATACTGCCCGGCATAAGTATTGCGAGAACAGGCATTGTTTCATCGAGCATGGCAATAGGTCCGTGTTTTAACTCACCTGCAGGATATCCTGTTGCGTTAATATAGCTGATTTCTTTCAGTTTTAATGCACCCTCAAGTGCTGTAGGATAGTTTATACCTCGTGCTATATAAATAAAGTTTTTATAAGAAGCAAATGCTCTTGCACACTTGATAATACTCTCCTCATGAGAAAGTATTGTTTCTATCTTTTGCGGAAGCATCATCATCTCATGTTTTAATTGTTCAATTTTTGCACTGTCATAAGAACCTTTGATTTCCGCAATATAGATTGTGAAAAGATAAAGGGCTATCAACTGGGCATTAAAAGATTTTGTAGCTGCTACACTGACCTCTATACCGGCGTTAACTGGAATCAAACTGTCGGCTTCGCGAGCCATAATAGAATCAGGTCTGTTTGTGATAATCAATACATGCGAGCCGACTGCTTTTGCCTGTCTTATTGCCGTAATTGTATCTGATGTTTCGCCTGACTGTGAAATGCCGATAACAAGCGTATTGGCATCAGTAACCGTTGTCCTGTATATATATTCGCTTGACGGTTCAACATCAACGGGAATGTTGGTAAAAGCTTCAAGTATGTATTTAGCGACCATTGCAGCATGCAAAGACGTACCGCAGGCAATGATTTCTATTCTTTTTAAATTTTTAATTTGTTCTTTTGTAAGTTTAACTTCATCTAAAACAATTGGTTTTGTAATATCAGGTAATTTTCCGGAAAGTACATTTCTTATAACGTCCGGCTGCTCATGGATTTCTTTGAGCATAAAATGTTTGTAGCCCATTTTGCTCATTGCAACAGGCTCCCAAGGCAAGATTTCTTCTTTTTTTGTAACTTGTTTGCCATCGATATCCGTAATTAAAACGCTTGTAGGTGTTAAGACGGCAAATTGGTCGTCATCAAGATAAATTACACGTTTTGTGTATTCAATAATAGCCGGAGAGTCAGAGGCAAGGAAGTTTTCTCCCATACCCATTGCAACAATCAACGGGGCATTTTTTCTTGTGCCGACAATCATATTCGGATCATCCTGATGCATTACACACAGGGCATAAGCACCTTTTAATCTTTTTGCTGCTGCCCTTACAGCTTTTGGCAAATCATTTAATTTGCCGTATTCATGCGCAATTAAATGGGCAACGACTTCGGTGTCTGTTTCTGACTTAAAGACACAGCCGTAGTCTGTCAGTTCGGCTCTTAACTCTTTATAGTTTTCTATAATACCGTTATGAACAATCGCAAGTTTTCCGCAGTTACAAGAATGAGGGTGGGCATTTATTGTAGACGGTGCACCGTGTGTTGCCCAGCGGATATGACCGATACCTGCAGTTGTGTTTGTGATTTCACTTCTGTGTGTTTCAAGTAAGTCTTTAAGATTTTGCAGTTTGCCTTCTGCTTTATATATTTCTATTTTACCGTTGCTGTTGACAGCAACACCTGCCGAGTCGTAGCCTCTGTATTCCAGTTTGCTCAAACCGTTGGTTAAAATATCTATAACAGATTTAGACCCTACATATCCGACAATTCCGCACATATTATAAAATCCTCAATTATCTCTTTTGATTATAAGATTCTATTTCAAAAAACACTTTTTGAAAAGACTATTGAAATTAATATTTTATAAAGATTTTACCATGTTTTATAACTTTAAAAAATAAAGTAACAGGACTGTGTTTTTATCCGGTGGGGTATCTTGAATTAACAAGCTGTGTGAAATAATAAAAACACTATGGATATGATATGGTATGAATCTCTTAACAAACCTTTGTTTACACCGCCTGATGATATTTTTACGCCGGCATGGATATATTTGTATGTATTGATTTTTCTGGCTTTGTTCACTTTTATTTATACAAAATCCGAAAAAGACAAAAAACTCGGGTATTTTCTTTTTTCAATACAAATGGTATTGAATTTTGCGTGGATGCCGGCATTTTTCTTTTTAAAAAATATTACAATGAGTTTTGTAATAATAATTTTTATGCTGGTTTTTACCTTTATGACAATAGCAGAATTTTTTAAAATATCTAAAATGTCTGCAGCATTACTTGTTCCTTATATTTTGTGGATATGTTTTGCCGCTTATTTGAATTACGGAATGATGTATCTGAATACTCCGCTATAATCTTATAATTCAAGCCATAACACATCGTAAGGTTTTACTCTTAAATGCATTGTCTTATTTTTTAACGACAGGTTAACACGAACATTGTCATCATTAATCAGGTTTTTTAATACTCTTATGTGCCCGTTGTTTTTTAATATAATATCGACAGGCAGTGTTATTTCTGCGATAAGTTTTTTATCCGATAAATTATTAACTACAAGTATTTGTTTGTCTTTGTCTTTTCTTATATAAGCAAAATTGCCCGGGTCTTTTGTGTTCAACAAAATAAACTGTCCACGTGACATAACCGGAAGTTCTTTTCTTAAATGTATAAGATTTTTAACTTTTTTATAGACTTTGCTGTTAAATTCATAATAGTCTTTGGCAGAGCCGTAGAAAAGTTTGTATGGTATGTTGCCTCTGTGTATATCACGAGAGTCGAAGTAGCTAAGCAGTTTTGATTTTGTTTTTGATTTTTTCTGCTGGGCTTTTCTTTCCTGTTCAATTTCTTTTGCGTTTTTAAAATTATTTCTTGCTCCTATTTCATCCCCGTAATAAATGATAGGTACACCGGGCAGTGACATTAAAATAGAAAAGGCAAGACCTATCCTGTCAGGGTCATTATCCAGAAAATTAGCCATTCTGCCGCTTACGCCAAAACCTTTTCTGAAATCAGCACCTTTTTTAACAAGGTCGTTATGGATAATTTCTCTTATCTCAGGTGTCACCATCTCGAGAGTCAATTCATCATGAACTCTCAAAAACATTGCCCATGTTGCTGATTCAGGGATAGCAGGGGTTTCTTTATTTGCTTCAAAAAAATATTTTTTATCCTGAGTGATTAAACTCGCCCAAATTGCCGGCATGTAAGGAAAATGATAGGCTATTTGCGCTTCGTCCGTACGTTTTATGGCTTTTGTTTTATCACCTGATTTTATATCAACGGTTCTTTCTTTGCCGAAGTATTGCAAAATATCTTTAGGATGCTGGCAAGCTTCCACCTGAATAACAGATGAGGGTGCAGTCGCCTGAATATAATTGCTCAACAATCTGATTATTGCATGGGTTTTAGGCTGATTTTCCGCATTGGTACCGGGTTCTTTTGACAGATAAGGTATTGCATCCATTCTGAAAATGTCAATCCCCATGTTGCTCCAATAACTTATTGTTTCAAGACAATAATAAAGCACCTCGGGGTTTTCCCAGTTTATATCCAGCTGGAACGGATAAAATGTATGATAAAAATAATAATCTTTGTCTTTTATCGTAACCTTACGCCAGTGATTTTCTGTATTTTCAGGAAAAATTAATCTTCTTTTAGAAATAGTGCCGTTTTTTTCAATATATTCAACAACTGTACCTAGTTTTTCGTCCTGATATTTTTTGTATAAAGGCATTTCATCTGTTACAACAAAGTAATCCAGTTTTGACAAATCGCCTTTTTCAATATCTTTAAACCATTCATGCTCCTGTGAAAAATGGTTTAAAACTAAATCCGCTTTAATTTTAAATCCTGATTTTTTTGCTTTTGTGATAAAATCTTTAAATTCTTTCATTCCGCCGAGGTCAGAACGCACATCACGGGGATTTTTTACATCAAAACCTGAATCCTGCATAGGCGAATCCGCAAACGGAAGCATATACAATGTAGTTACACCAAGGTCTTTAAGATATCCGAACATTCTTTCTGTATCTTTAAAAGTGTTTTTGGTATCGCTATTTGTTACACCGAACTGATCCGTATAAAACATATAAATAATTTCGTCTTTATACCAGTCCTGTGAACGGTTTATATCATTTGCTTTAAGCTCTGCAGAACGATTTTTTACAGCCTGTCCGGCAATTTCTACAATTTTGTCATAAATCTCATTGCAGTGCTCTTTGCCATAAATTTGCACAATAGACGCTTTTATTTCCGCTTCCAATTTTGCAGGAATCGTAAATGTCTGCGGTTGTGTATTTAATCCGGCAGTGTCGTTTTTATCAACAGATTTAGCCGGCTGTGCAACTGTATTTTGTGCATAAGCTGTGTTTGCGGCTAAAAAAGAAATAATGATTAATGAAGCGATTAATTTTTTCATGGCTTTATTTTATTACACCCGTAATTTTTTGTATAACAAAAAGAATATAAAATTAATAAATCTTATTATCTTTTGTAATTAAATAAATACAATTACCCGAATAGCTTTTTTATTATCTGAAGCCTCAGATAATAAATTTTCCGGCTAAAATAATTTGCATTGTTTAATTAAAAAACTTTCCTGCCTGCCTTCAATAATAGTATCCGTAGCTTTTATATTTCCTATAAGTAATGGTGAATCAGGGTTGTGCAGCTGCATATTTTTGTAAGCAATGTCGGGTCGCCTGTTTGCATAGCAGTATTTGCAGCCGTTAGGGCAGGTGTCATAGGCGCCGATATCACGTGACGGCATACATTTGCAATTTTTTCTGTTGCCTTTATGTGCGATTTTTTTAAAAGTCAGGTTATTTGCTTTTGAAAGAATTTCGGAAGTTATGCATCCGCTTTGCGCTATTCCGTATTGTGTATAATCTTTGTCACCTGCGCAGGTTTGGATTTTTAGATTGTGATTTTTGGCAATTTGTCCGAGTCCTGTCAAAATCTTTTTCTTATCGTCAGGAGTAAAGGGTATTATTTCGGGCATGTTTATTTCTAGTTTTTTATACATTTCAACAAAACTGAATATACAAAAAGAGATATAGGGTGAGAGTTCTTCTGCAAGAAATTCAAAAGTTTGCAGATGTTTTTCTGCAGTGTAAAAATCAGTGAGTAAAATAGGGTCGTAACGCCAGGCAATCCTGTTTTTACCAACGATTTTATACAGTTCTTTTAAAATTTTTATGCTTTCGTTTATGTCTGGGACATTCGGTTCAATATCTTTTTCGTAAGCAGTGATTGTATAGTGGCAAAAAACATTGTATTTGTCGCTGATTTTATGCAGGTTTTCTATTATCGGTTTATAATTTTTAGAGCAGAATATTACGCAATCCACAACCTCAGGATTAAGGTTATATTTATAGACGTAATTAGGGTAAAACGGATTGCGTGAATATACAAACCCCTGCTCAAATCTTTTTAACAGCCACTCGCTGTAATAGTTTACTATATCTGTTCTGCCGCCAACATTTATTATCATTTCAGTCCTCTAAGATGATAAAATTATAAAGCAAAAATCATCTGACTAAAATTTAAAACAGGCTTGTGTGGTATAATTTGTGTATGAAAAATAATAAAGTTAGTGTAATAAGTATCCAAATCTGCCCTAAAATCGGTGATAGAGAGAAAAATTTTATCAAAGTAAAAAAACTTATTGAAGAAAATACTCATCTTAATCCTGATTTGATTGTTCTGCCCGAGTTTTTTAATACAGGCGTAAGTATTCCCGAATTTAAAAAACTTGCCGAATCCGAAGAAAACAGCCCTACTTTGCAATTTTTTACGGAAATTGCAAAAAAATACAGCACATATATTTTGATAGGCTCCGTTATTGAAAAGGACGGCGAAAAGCTTTATAACACAAGTTATTTGTCTGACAGAAACGGTAAAATTATAGCCAAATATCGCAAAATACATCTTTTTGATAGTTTTGGCGGTGATGAAAATAAGTATATAGAATACGGAAAAGATTCTGTTGTTGTTCAAACCGATTTTGCCCAAATAGGTCTGGCTACTTGTTTTGATATAAGATTTCCGAAACATTTTACAAAACTTGTTTCAAAAGGGGCAGAAATTATACTTTTGCCTGCTGCATGGGCAAGTCCCTGTACACTTTTGCAGGAATATACCGACAATTGGATATTGCTAAACAGGGCAAGAGCTTTAGATAATCTTGCCTACTTTATATCTTCAAATTTATGCGGTAAAATAGATTCATCAACCGGACTTGTCGGTCATTCTATGATAGTTGACCCGGCAGGAAAAATCCTGTCGGATGCTGGTACTGATGAGGGAATTGCTTCAGCTTGGCTGGATATGAAACTTATAAAGGCTATGAGAAGCCAATTTGATATAAAAAAACTTGCGGAGTAAAAATTATGCAAAATACTATTGATACAATATATGACAGAAGAAGCGTAAGAAAATATATTGATAAAGAGGTCAACCCCGACCTTGTTGATGAAATTTTAAGAGCGGCAATGTTTGCACCGTCAGGTTGTAACAAACAGCCATGGCATTTTGTTGTTTTTAATGACAAAGAAGTTATAAAAGAAGTAAAATCAATGCATCCTTATGCAACGGCACTGAGCACTGCGCCGGTTTGTATTATGGTCTGCGGTGATACTGAAAAAGAAATGGCACCGGGATTTTATCAGGTGGATTGTTCGGCGGCAATTGAGAACATGATTCTCGCTGCTAAAGCTCTCGGGCTTGATACCTGCTGGATGGGGATTTATCCGTGGGAAGAAACAATGACTGCTTTTTCAAAACGTTTTAATCTGCCGGAAAATATAAAACCCTTTGCGCTTATATCTGTGGGTTACAGTGATGTAAAACAGGAACGCCCAAGACGTTATGATTCCTCAAGAATACACTACAATAAATGGTAATTTAAAAGAAACGGTAACTAATAATGTCAAAAAATAAAAAATATTCAGGGATAATATTTGATTTTAACGGAACTTTATTCTGGGATTCCAAAAAACATCTGGAGGCATGGAGAGAGTATTCCAAAAAACTCAGGGGAACTGCTTTTAGTGATGAAGAAATGCAGAAATATATGTTTGGCAGAACAAATGAAGATATTATAAAATATCTTATCGGCAGGCAGCCTGAAAAGGAACTGGTTTTGAAATGCCAGAATGAAAAAGAATCTATTTACAGAGATATGTGCGCTAAAGACCCTGAAAATTTTAAACTGGCAAAGGGAGCCGAAGCTTTTTTGAATTATCTTTGTGAAAATAAAATTCCTCATACAATCGCAACAATGAGCGAAGAAGTAAACGTAAAGTTTTTTATTAAAGGTTTTGATCTCGCACAATGGTTTGATGTAGACAAAATAGTTTTTGACGATGGCAAAATCAAAGGTAAACCGGAACCGGATATTTATATAAAAGCGGCGCAAAATCTGGGGTTAAAACCTGAAGATTGTATAGTTGTCGAGGATGCTGTTTCAGGTATAGAATCCGCACGCAGAGCAGGTATAGGTAAAATTGTCGCTATAGAATCAATGGAAACACGTGAATTATATTCAAAAATTCCTGCTGTTGATGAAATAATAAGTGATTTTGATGATTTTGACAGAAGCTGTTTTGAAACTTCAAAAGTATTAGTAAACTAATATAAGGTAGCGTAATTATGAAAAATTTAAAAAAATTATTTGTTACGATGTGTTTAATTTCTGGTCTTGCAATTGGTATTCATTCAGCAGAAGCCAAAGTCGTTATGGATGACATAAAACTCCCTGAACCAGTTGTTACAGGCGGTATGAGTTTAATGGAAGCATTGCAGAACAGACATTCGTCAGTCAAATTCGGCAAAGATGAAATATCCGTGCAGCAATTGTCAGAATTATTATGGGCTGCAAATGGTCAGAATCGTCCTGACGGTAAACGTACAACTCCGAGTGCATTAAATGCACAGGTTATTACAATTTATGTTGTTTTAAAGGACGGAATTTATAAATATGATCCCGCAATGCATTCTCTTGTTGCTTTCAGCAAAGAAGATGTCAGACCCATTATCGGCAATACTAAAGCACCCGTAATTTTGCTTTATGTTGCTAATTTGGCAAGACAAAGCAAGTATCTTGCCGCTGTTGATTGCGGATTTATCGGACAAAATGTTTATCTCTACAGTGCTGCGAATAATTTGAATACAATATTCTTATACGGTGTTAACACAAGTGCACTTAACTTTAAACTCGATTTAAAACTTGGTGAAGAAGTTTTGTTCGCTCAGCTGGTAGGCACAAATAACAAAAAATAAATTATCTGTGATAGTTTTCGTTATTAATGATTTTGAACGCTCTGTATATCTGTTCGTAAAGAAAAATCCGAATAAGCTGGTGGGTAAAAGTCATTTTTGAAAAACTGAGTTTGTAATTGGCACGCTCACTTACTTCTTTTGATAGTCCGTTGGCTCCGCCTATTACAAAAACAATTTCGTTATGACCTTCGTTTGAAAGGTCTTTTATTTTTTTTGCAAAATCTTCAGAAGAAAGTTGATTGCCTTTAATTTCCAACGTAATTACGTAAGCCTCGGATTTTATTGCAGTCAGTATCTTTTGACCTTCCAGCTCCATATATTTTTTTGCCATATTGTCATCTTTTATTTCTTGAGCCGGAATTTCAACAAGCGACAGGCTGCAGTATGCGCTAAGACGCTTTTTGAATTCTTCTATTGCCTCTTTAGAGTATTTTTCTTTAAGCTTTCCGACTGCAATAATTTTTATGTTCATATTATTAAAATATCACAATTTACATTTTTGACTGTAACAATTTGTATAACTATTACGCAGGTAATAATTTTATGTTACAAATTATTAACAATGGTTTTGTGTTCAAATACGCCATCTGGCTTAGATTTTAAAAATTATAATCAAACAAATTATGATTTTAAAAAAAATAAATTAAAGTTTTTTGTCTGTCTGTCGATAATTCCAAAGTGAGCTTTAAGTGAATCGGCTATTTTACACTTATGCCGCAAGCTCGTTATATGGGTAGATAAAATAAACATGAAAGGATTTTAGATGATGAAATTTAAGAAAAAACTTTTTGTTTGTGCACTTGCCTTCTCAGCATGTTTGGTATGTACAAATCTTCAGGCAAATGCCGTAGAAGTACCTGTATCAAATACTAATGCCGCAGTTACTCCTGCTGCAACTCTTGACGGTACAGTAACAAAAACTCAGGTAAAAGTGGATTATACACTTATGACAATTGCACAGCAGCAAGAACTTGTAACTAAAATAGGCAACAAAATTCTTGCAGCAAATGCAGTTGATACAAAAGTAAATTTTGTATTAATTGATCAGAATGTTGCAAACGCATATACCGATGTAGCAGATACCGTTGGTGTATTTACAGGGTTATTAAAATATTGTGAAAATGAAGACGAATTGGCTTTTATTATCGGGCATGAAATAGGTCATGCAGCCAGCAATCACGTTATTAAAGGTATTGTAACGGAAGTGGTTGCAGATACTGGTACTACAGTAGCTAAAAATGTAGCAGGCAATGCTCTCAAAAAATCAGGTTTTGCGGGTAAATTTGCATCTTATACAGGTATTGATGTAACAAGTGTTGCTGCAACAGGTATTGATTATACTAAAGCAGCAGGTACAAGCAAAATGCAGCGTGGTCGTGAAGATAAAGCCGATGAACTCGGATTAGATTTTGTTGTTAAAGCAGGCTATAACCCGCTTGCCGGTATTTCTATTATGTACAAAATAGGCGCAAACTATTCTGATTTCTGGGCAGATCATCCTTCTACCGATAAAAGGGTTATATCCATGTACGAATATGTACAGGAAAAATATCCTCAGTTTATTCAGCAGGGCTTTGCTTCCTCAGCTTATCAAGAAGCAGTATCAAAATATATCAATAATGCTCAATAAAGCTGATATGCAGTACTTAAAAGCGGGCGGATTTCCACCCGCTTTTTTGTTGATTATTTAGACTTATTTATATTAAAATTGTCGTATAAGTCAAAAGGAATATTTTATGAGCAATAAACCCGTCGTCGCTGTTGTCGGCAGACCAAACGTAGGCAAATCAACATTTGTAAATAGAATTGTAGGCTCACGTCAATCAATTGTTGATGATCAGCCCGGTGTTACACGTGACAGAATTTATTTTGATGTCGAATGGCAGAATAAACAGTTTACTTTGATTGATACAGGCGGTATTATCCCCGGTGACGAGGATGAAATTATGCTGAATATCTTTACGCAGGCAAAAGTAGCCTGTGACGAAGCTGATAAAATAATTTTTCTCGTTGACGGAAAAGACGGTATAAACCCGATAGATTATGATATTGCTAATGTGTTAAGAAGAAGCAAAAAGCCTGTGTACCTTGCGGTGAACAAAATAGATGCACCCGAACACTTTAATAATATTGCTGATTTTTATGCGCTTGCGGTAGGTGAGCCTCATCCTATATCCGCCCTGCATGGTTCAGGCGGGGTCGGCGACCTTTTAGAGGCTATTACAGAGGATTTTGTAACAGATGAAAATGAAACAGATACAGATATTATAAAACTGGCAATTGTCGGCAAACCCAATGCCGGAAAATCCTCTATTGTTAATGCTCTTTTAGGCGAAGAAAGGGTCATTGTTAGCGATATTTCCGGTACTACACGTGATAGCATTGACTCTAAAGTTAAATATGAAGGCGAAGAATTTATACTCGTTGATACTGCAGGCATAAGGAAAAAAGCCAAAGTTGACTGGGGAGTCGAAAAATTTGCGGTAGACAGGGCTATCAGAGCAATAAAAGACTGTGATATAGCCGTACTTGTTATTGATGCTGTTGACGGTTTAACGGATCAGGATAAAAAAATCTCCCAGATTGTTGTTGAAGCAGGCAAAGGACTTATAATTGCAGTAAATAAATGGGATTTGATTGAAGATAAAGACAAATCCGACCCTACTGCCAAATATACCCAAAAACTTATGCATGATGCTCCTTTTCTGGATTTTGCTCCGAAAATATTTATCAGTGCAAAAACCAAACAACGTCTGGTAAATATATATAAACAGGCTAAAGAAGTTTATGCACAATGTACAAAACGTGTTGCCACAAGCATTTTAAACAATGTACTTTTAGAAGCAATGGCAATGAACCCGCCGACGACGAAAAAGGGCAAAAAACTCAGAGTATATTACGCCACACAGGTTCGTACGGCTCCGCCTGCATTTATTTTGTTTGTTAATGACGAGGATCTGGTGCAGGACAGCTATAAAAGATATCTTGAAAACAAGTTGAGAGAAGCTTTCGGATTTTTTGGAACTCCTATCAGATTATCGTTCAGAGAACGTAAGGAAAAGAACCGTTAAAAGTTTGAAATTATTTATACAGGGCTTGTTTTAACATATTACAGGATAGAGCCAGAGCACCTTTCGCAGGTGCTGTATCAGCCAGTGCATTGAGCATCAAAAAATCGTGTATAGTGCCGTTTATTCTGACACTCAATACTTCAACCCCTGCAGAATCAAGCTTTCTTGCATAAGCTTCGCCTTCATCTCTCAATACATCATTTTCTGCTGTAATAATAAGAGTGGGCGGTAGCCCTGTAAGCTGCGTTTCTTCTGCTTGTAAAGGTGAAATATACAGGTCATCACGTATTGATTTGTCAGGTGTATAAGCTTCCCAGAACCATTCCATCGCTTTTTTGGTTAACCAGGGACCGTCACGGAATTGGTCATAAGAATGTGTATCCATATCCGCATTTGTTACCGGATAAAAAAGACATTCAAATACAAGATTAACCACACCGTCATTTTTTGCTTTTATAGCAACTGAAGCCGCCATATTAGCCCCTGCACTGTCACCTGCAACGGCAATGCGGTTTTTGTCAATATTGAACTCTTTGTGTTCTTCGTAAACATATTTAATAACAGCATAGATTTCTTCAAGTGCTCTCGGAAAATGAGCCTCAGGAGAAAGGGAGTACTCGGGGAAAATTACAACGGAATTTGTGTACAGTGCAATTTTTCTGATAAGCATGTCATAACTTTGCTTGCTGCCGATAACCCATCCTCCGCCGTGAAGATAAATAATTACGGGTAAAAGCCCTTTGTTTCCTTCCGGACGTACGGTACGTATCTTTACATCACCTGCAATATCTGTATATATAGTCAAATCTTTAATATCAGCAGGTATTTCGTGATAATTTTCCTGCTGTAATTTTTCTAAAAAATCACGTGCCTGCTGTGGTTGCAATTTATACAGCGGTTTGTTGTTTTGTTCTTCAAGTTTTAATACAAATTCTTCTGTTTTTGTTGTTAAATTAGGTAATTTTGAGTTTGGTTCCGGCATATTTTACTCCTTATTTTTTTTGAAATTATCAAAAATTTAAAAAATTTTCATTAGGAGAAAGTATATGTTATGTAATATAATTATTCTATGAGTAACTTTGAATTTTTAAAAAGCGTAAATGAAAATCTGTATATTATAGCTGCAGATGCCGAAAATCTTTTTCGTGATAAATATTTTGAACAATGTATGGCGCAAACCAGAAGGCTGGGTGAACATTTATGCCGTTTAGTTATGGGAGAAATCGCAAAGCCTGAAGCATCTTTTGATGAATTGCTCGCAACTCTCAAAGATACCCCTTCTCCAAGTGAAATAGAGAAGGAATTTATCGACGATTTGTATTTTTTAAAAAAAGCAGGTAATAAAGCCGTACATTCTCTTAAGGTGTCAAATGACGGAAAAGAAGCTCTGGAATGTCTTGAAAGAGCTTTTGAAGCTTCAATAAACTTTGCCGTATATAAAGGCGGAGCACCCGAGGAGTTGTTGAACAAAGTTTTTGATGAAGAACTGTTAATTACAGGTAAAAAAAGTAAAAAAATATCCCTGCAGGAAGAATACATTGCCAAAAAGAAACAATGGATAGAGGAAGAAAAAAAACTTTCGCAAGGAACTGAAAAAAAGAAACCGAAATCTCAAAAAAATAAAAAACAAAAGCAAAAAGAAAAAAATAAAGATGTTTTTGAAGAAACTGCATTTGGTGATGAACCTCAAAAGCCTTTGTGGCGTGAGATTCTGGAAACAATACTTGCCGGTGTTGTTATATATGTTTGTTATTTATTATTTTTTAATAAGTAATTGTTAAAATAAGGAGAAAGCTATGAAAGTTATATTAGTGAACGGAAGTCCGCATAAAAGCGGTTGTACATATACAGCATTATGCGAGGTCGAAAAATCTTTGCAGGAACAGGGAATGGAAACAGAAATTTTTCATGTTGGTTTAACAGCAATACAGGATTGCATTGGTTGCGGTTCCTGCAATGATCATAGAGGGAAATGTGTTTATGATAAAGACAGTGTGAACATATTTATTGAAAAAGCCAAAGAAGCTGACGGTTTTATTTTTGGCTCTCCGGTATATTATGCTCACCCCAGCGGAAGAATTTTGTCTTTTATGGACAGGGCATTTTATGCAGGTAAAGAGTTTATGGAAAATAAACCTGCGGCAATTGTTGTATCAGGCAGACGTGCAGGCACAACGGCTTCGATTGATGCAATGACAAAACATCTCACAATAAACAATATGCCCGTTGTTTCAGCAAACTACTGGAACATGGTACACGGCAACCAGCCTGATGAGGTAAAACAGGACTTAGAAGGTATGCAGGTAATGCGTATTCTCGGACAAAATATGGCGTGGCTGATAAAATGTATTGAAGCAGGCAAGCAAGCCGGTATAGAAGTTCCTCAAAGAGAAACCAAAATTTATACTAATTTTATAAGATAAAACTAAGCCCGTAATCAAATTACAATTACGGGCTTAACTATAAATAATTATTCTTTATGCTTTAAAAATTTTTGCATTTCTAACAGTGCTGTATAAGTAGGCATTATCAAAAGCTGTTCGTCTTCATCTATACTGTTAATTGAGTCAAAAACAGCTGTTTTAATATCTTCAATGACTTCTGTTTTTTCAGTATCAAAACCGGCATATTTCATTCTTACAGCCATGTCGTATGCTCTGATACCGCTTATAACAATATTATTTGGATAGTCTTTTAACAGTTCAAAATCAGTATCCCATAACCATGAAACATCACGACCGTCTGCATAGTTGTCATTAATAATTATTAAAAGTTTTGCACATGTATTTTTGTTGATTGTTCTTAGCACTTCGGAAGCTCCAGTGGGATTTTTTATCAGTTGAACCAGAACCTCTCTATTGTTATAGCGGAATTTTTCTGCTCTGCCGAAGACTGATTTGTATGAATGCAGTGCTTGTTGAATTAAATAAGGCGAAATACCTGATTCTAAAGCCACACTAATTGCGGCAAGAGCATTGTATGCATTATACAAACCGACAAGCGGAACCCTGAAATACAAATCGGTGGTAAGATTATGTGTTTTATTATCATTTATTCTGTTTATGTATATTTCGGAAAAATTGTCATAAATTACTGCCGAAGCTTTGTAATCGGGTTCAATTCGTTTTTTTGAACAATTTTCACAGTGGTATTTACCGATATGTGCATAATATCTTTGTTCATAAACCAAATCCGAACCGCAGGAACAATTAACAGCTTCGGCAGGCGCAAGTGATTCTGCTGTTGCTGTTTTGTAAGTTATTTGTTCAAAGCCGTAAAAGATTCTTTGGTTATTTGCTCCTAATTCGTATAACATCGGGTCATCGGCATTAATAAAAATTTTAAGCTCCGGGTTTTTGTCTATAGCCTGCTGTATTTTTTTAGCAGTGGTATCAAGTTCTCCGTATCTGTCCAGCTGGTCACGAAAAAGGTTTGTAACCAGAAGATAATTAACTTTTATATAGTCATATAGTTTTGTTAAATATGCTTCATCAGACTCTAAAACAGCATAATCAAATTTTGAAAACGGTTTATAATTAACGGCTAATGAACTGGCAATGCCGGAAAGCATGTTGGCACCTTTTTCATTATGCAGAACAGAATTTTTTGCCGTTTTTAAGATGTGAGCCAGCAAACCTGACGTTGTGGTCTTTCCGTTTGTGCCGGTAACAGTTATTATATTTTTTTCACAATACTTTGAGAGAAACGATAAAAAGTTTTTGGAAATTTTTAACGCAACAACACCCGGCAACGATGTACCGGCACTTTTCATCAAATGTAAACCTGAGTTTACGGCTTTTGCCGTAAACAGGGCACTATAAAAACTTAATTTATCCATCGTTTCCATATTGTCGATTATATCGTAAAATGTGTAGTATGGAAAATGAAAACTACGAAAAAGCAATAAATTTAATTACGTCACAGGAAAAATTCCACATCTGTCTTGGTCTTGAGCGAATATTAAAGATGTTGGAGCTTTTAGGCAGCCCGCAGGAAAAACTTAACATTATTCACGTTGCAGGTACAAACGGCAAAGGCTCAGTCTGTGCAATATTATCTAAAATATTAACCTGTGCCGGTTACAAAACAGGGCTTTACACAAGTCCGCACATACTGGAATATACGGAAAGAATAAAAATTAACGGAATTGATATTTCTAAAAATGATTTTGCCGATTTAATAACAGAAATATCAATACTTGCCAAAATAAACGGTATTTATCTGACGGAATTTGAACTTTTAACAGCCGCCGCATATAAATATTTTGCCGATAAAGAAACAGATATATGTGTTATAGAAACGGGGCTGGGCGGAAGATTAGACGCAACTTCAGCCATAAGTAAAAATCTTTTATCTATAATTACTTCAATCAGTCTTGATCATATAGACAGGCTCGGTGACACGATTGAAAAAATTGCTTTTGAAAAAGCCGGCATCATAAAAAACGGATATCCTGTGCTTATAAGCAATAATAATAAAGGTTTTGATACTGTTAAAAATGTTGCTGCAGAAAAAAACAGCACTGTTTTGATTCCTGACAAGGAGGTTGAGCTTGTTTTTGAAAATCAAAAAAATTATGCCCTGTACGATAATATTAAATATGAATTTAATCTTCTGGGGCTGTGGCAAAAAGAAAATTTAGAGCTTGTCTTTGCTGCGGTTAATTATTTGAATTCAAGCGGTTATGAAATTTCTCGGAAATCAGTGGAAAAAGCACTTAAAGAGGTTAGCTGGCTTTGCCGCATGCAATATATTCCAAAATTCCATCTGCTTATAGACGGAACACACAACCCTGACGGTGCAAACGTATTAAGACTGAGTTTGGATTATTATTTTCCAAATACCAAAAGAGCATGGGTATATGGCTCTTTAAAAACAAAAGATTACAAAAAAGTTATGTCATCACTATTTCGTAAAGAGGATGAAGTGTATTTTTATAATTTTGAATACCCCAACAGTGTTCCTTATGAAATTCTTAAACAGCAGACACCATCAGGTTTGCCGGTAAATATAAGAGAATTGGAATATCTTATTACCGAGAACAAACAGGCATTGATTATTATTTCGGGCTCATTTTATATGATAGGTCAGATATTAAATTCAAGTAATCTTTTAAAAAATATTGCCGAGTTGGTTAATATCTATTAAATTTTTAATAGTTAATAATGTCATGAGCTTGAAAATATATTACTCCTCATTTGAAGTTGAATTTAGTATTCGAGAAAGGAAAAAATTTGACATGTTAACAACAACTTACGAGCAAGATACCGGACTGATTAATGTGGTTATTGTTGAAGATTACAAATTAACAAGGGTAGGATTGCGTTCTACTATTAATGAATTTGAAAATATTAAAGTAATAGGCGAAGCCGAAGACGCAATCAAAGGGCTTGAAATTATTCAAAAATTAAAACCGCAGGTTGTTTTAATGGATTTAGGGCTTCCTGAAATGAACGGAATTGAAGCTACCCAGAAAGTTAAAGAAATTTCACCGGAATCAAAAGTTATAATATTGACCTCCCATGACAGAGAAGAAGAAGTTCTTGCCGCATTGGGGTCGGGGGCTTCTGCTTATTGCCTGAAAGATATAGACCCGAAAACTCTTTCTTCTGTTATCAGAAATGTTGCTAAAGGGGCTTGCTGGCTTGATTCTGCCGTAGCACAGGCAGCATTGAACCTTTTCCCTAAACCTGAAAATACAATATTACAGCACGGTGCAGATATTTCTGACGCAAGGGCACAACTTACCGAGAGAGAATTTGAAGTATTAAGACTTCTTGTAAAAGGCAAAAGCAATACAGAAATAGCTAAAGAACTGATTGTATCGGTACATACAGCCAAAGCCCATGTATGCAGTATTCTGCAAAAATTGTGTGTCGATGATCGTGTACAGGCGGCAGTAAAAGCTATTAAAGAAAATATAATATAATTACATATTAGAGATTTGTGTTTTAGTTTTTGTTAGGAGTATTATTTACACTGCCGTATTGATACAAAACCGCCTTGTCTTAAACAAAGGCGGTTTTGTTTGCAGAATATTTACAAAGATTAACCTAGTCTGTACGGCAATTTATTTTTGTCGCATAATAATTTATACTGCTCAGGTAAAATTAAAAAGGAGCATTTTTGATGGACGAATACATTTGTAACGTATGCGGTTATATTTACAACCCCGCCGAACATGATAATATACCTTTTGAAGATTTACCTGTTGACTGGGTATGCCCGATTTGCGGCGTCGGTAAAGATGAATTTTCCGGAGTATAGCCCTGTTAAATAATATACAAAAGGATTTTTGGCAGTGGAATCCCCTTATAATATAAGGAGATATTGTTATGGATTTAAAAATCAGACCTATAAAAAACAACGTATTTTTCATCGGTTCAAAAGACTGCAACAGAAAACTTTTTGACCAGCTGGTTCCGCTTCCGCAGGGAACTACTTATAACTCTTATCTTGTTAAGGGCAGTGAAAAAACAGCTATTGTTGATACGGATTATCCTAAAAAATTAGATGAATACAAAAAAAGACTTGAAGAAAACAATATTACAAAAGTCGATTACATCATCTCTAACCACGCAGAACAGGATCATTCCGGAGGAATCCCGATGCTTCTGGAAATGTTCCCGGAAGCAAAGGTTGTTACTAACGCAAAAGTTAAAGAAAATGTTATCAACATGCTTCATGTTGATGAATCAAAGTTCATGGTAATAAATGACGGGGATGAACTTTCATTAGGTGACAAAACTTTTCAATTTATTATTGCACCGTTTGTCCACTGGCCTGACACAATGTTTTCTTATTTAAAAGAAGACAAGATGCTTTTTACCTGTGACTTTTTAGGTGCTCATTACACAAAACACGAGCTTTTTGCCGATTATACCGAGGATCTTGTTGAAGCTGCAAAAAGGTATTATGCGGAAATAATTATGCCGTTTAGAAATTTTGCTAAAAAATATACGGACAAGGTTAAATCAATGGAGGTAGAAATGATTCTGCCAAGCCATGGTCCGATTTATGACAAACCTGAATGGATTTTGGATTTGTATGCTGATTGGACATCAGACAGGGTAGAAAATAAAGTTGTTATACCTTATGTATCAATGTATGACAGTACAACTATGCTGGTTAACGGATTGAGTGAAAAACTTAATGCTGCAGGTATAGAAGTAAAACTGTTTGACCTTGTTCACTGTGATGAAGGCGAACTTTCCATGGAGCTGGTGGATTGTGCAACAGTAGTTTTGGGTTCATCTATGGTATTAGCCGGTCCTCATCCGGCAGCAGTTACTGCAGCATATCTTGTTAATGCTTTAAGACCAAAATTACGCTACTATTCAATAATCGGTTCTTACGGCTGGGGCGGCAATCTGGAAGGTACAATAGAAAAAATGTTCACAATAATCAAACCCGAAAAACTTGATTATGTTATAGTTAAAGGTCAACCGAGAAAAGAAGATTTTGATAAAATCGATGTTCTTGCAAATCAGATTATTGAAAAGCATAAAACTCTTTAAATTTTTAAATAATAAAAAAGCCCTGTATTTATTAGGTACAGGGCTTTTTAGTTATCAATTTTCAAGTTCTTTATGAGTTTGGTTAAATAAATCTATTACCCTGCAAAACTGAAAAGATACATCCATCATATCCATATCGTTTATGTTTTCCGTTTTGTCAAGCATAAACGGCTCATGAATACCCCACAAACGGTTATGGGCTGATTTATAGTCAGTAATAAAATTAATCAAACTTGCAAGTTGTATCGGGGTTAAATTCATTTTAGCCGCAATTTCCGTATCCATAAGCAGATGTAAAGGATTGGACTTTTGAACCCTTATGCATAATTCTCCATCCTTATCTGCACCGATAAATATATCATTTTGAGGAAAAGCCTGTTTTGCTATTTTAGCGAATATACCTGCTTTATGTTTATTTGTTTCGTTTAAATAATTAATACTGGGGACTAAATACACCCCTTTAAAAGAAATGTTATTGTTTATTTTATTAATCATACCTATGCATCACCTTTTTTGCATTAACACCTAAGTATAAAAATTTTTGCTAATTTTTAAACAAATGTTAACTTTAATGTGCTATTCTTGGCAAAGGCGGTACAGGCGGATTTAAAGGCGCAACAGGTTTTAATACAGGTTTTTGCGTCTGAGGTTTTGTCTGCTGTTTTGTATCCGGTTCTAAAAACGAATTGTTAAAAGATACAGGATTAGGTGTTTGCGTTTCAGTTTGCTGATCTTTATTTTCTCCGTCAATTATTTCCGAATCATTTTGTTCATTTTTCTTTTCAGCTTCAAGAGCTTCTTCATCAGTAATTGTTTTGGCATCAACAGAACCGGAGCGTTTGAGTTCGATTTCAGGATAATCAAAATCAGATTTGCCGAATTTTTCAACAAGAACTTTCATTGTTGTTTTCCACAGTGAAGCAGGAATTGTACTTCCGTAAACACTTCCCATTTTTGAGTTATCATCGTTGCCGACCCAAACACCTGTTACAACGTCAGGCGTATATCCATAAAATGAAGCATCTTTGCTGTCATCGGTTGTACCTGTTTTACCTGCTGAAGGAACACCGATATTGGCTGCACGTGCAGTACCTCTTTCGATAACAGTTTTCAACATTGCTGTAACAACTGCGGCAGTGTTAAGGTTAAGTACCTTCATAACTCTTGTTTTGGGTGCCTGATAAATAACTTTTCCACGAGAGGTTTCCACTCTTTCAACGGCATAAGGTTTTACTTTAAAGCCGCCGTTGGCAAGTGCACCGTAGGCTACGGTCATTTCGTAAAGCTTTACGCCGTTAGAACCAAGTGCAATTGTCATATCGTACTCAAGCGGTGTTGTAATGCCTAAAGAGCGTGCTACGCCGATTACCGAACGCACACCCACATCTTTTATAAGTCTTGCAGCCATAACGTTTGAAGACAGTGTTAATCCCATATACAAAGGTAATTTACCTCTGTATTTATTATTGTAGTTGTGAGGACGCCAGCCGTTAATATTAACAGGAGTATCTTCCAGCATATCGTTAGGTCCCCAGCCTTTTTCGATTGCCGCTGCATAAACAAACGGTTTAAAGGCGGAGCCAGGAGGTCTTATAGATTGGGTTACACGGTCATACTGGCTTTTGTAGTAGTTCTTTCCGCCTACATATACATATATTTCACCGGTAATAGGCGAGAAAGAAAATACTGCAGCCTGACGGTTTCCACCTGAGCCTAATGCTTTTGTTACTGCATCTTCGGCTGCTTTTTGTGCTTTATAATTAAGTGTTGTTACTATTTTATAACCGCCTTGAGAAATTTCCATTTCATCAAAACCTAATTCTTCCAGCTCATTCATTGCATAATCAACAAAATACGGTGCTCTGTTCAAAGAATACACACTGGGATTTGGGTTAAGGTGTAACTTTTCTTTTTTAGCTTCTTCGTACTGTTCTTCTGTGATATAACGCATTTTGAGCATTCTGCCGAGAACCTGATCACGTCTTTGAAGGGCTAGTTTTTTGTTGTTATACGGCGAATAAACTGACGGTGCCTGCGGCAAGCCTGCAATTAAAGCTGATTCCGCTAGGGTCAGTTCTTTTAACGGTTTGTTAAAATAGATTTGAGATGCACCAGCAACGCCATAAGCACCAGAGCCTAAATATACGTTATTAAGATACATTTCAAGTATTTGATCTTTTGAAATTGTTTTTTCAATTCTTGCTGCAACAATAAACTCTTTTATTTTTCTGTCAAAAGTTTTTTCGTTGCTCAAAAACAGTATTCTTGCCAGCTGCTGCGTAATTGTACTTGCACCCTGTTTTAGGTCGCCTGTCATAATGTTTACAACCATTGAACGGGCAACGCCTATAGGATCGTATCCGTGGTGGTGGTAAAAGTTTTTGTCCTCTGTAGCAATAATTGCATTTTTTATATCATCAGGAACATTTTCTATATCTACTTTTTCAAATTTATATGCCGTGAATGTTTTTATAACCTCATCATCAGCAGAATAGATTTTGGTTACTACATTGGGTTTAAAATCTTCAAGATGCTGAATAGGCGGCTGTGAAGAAAGATACATATTCACACCGATAAAACCTGCCAGCATAAACGAAAACAGCATTATAAACAGCTGTTTAAACGGGCCGTTTTTTTTAGGGTTCTTAAACTTTTTAGGCATTTCAAACTCTGACATTTCTACTAATCCGTTAAATCAAACATATAGCTGTATTCTAACAAATAAAAT
>CALUSA010000020.1 GCA_944323275.1 Candidatus Gastranaerophilales bacterium | reverse complement strand
GAAGATGCTTCATATAAACCCTTTAATTGACTATAGTATTATTATACCATAGCTCCGCAGCATTTTTTATATTTTTTGCCGCTGCCGCACGGACACGGGTCATTTCGTCCTACTTTAGCACCGGCTGTTTTTTGAATTTCCTTTGCTTTGGTTTCATCAGGTGTTGGAATAAAGCCCATTAAATCAGCAAATGCTTTAGAGGAGTATAGCACGCTTGTAGGCGAATAAATTTTATCTTTTAGATAAACAAGCTTATATTTTTCTAAAAATTCGTTGAGCGTCATCTGAGTGCCGTATAAATCATTTAAAACATCTGTAAAGTTTTCATATTTATCAGCAAGTCGTTTTACAAGGGTTGCTGGAATTTTATCGTTTTCCATAAAGGCTTTAATACATTCATCCCAACCAGGAATTTCTTTATAATTTTCAGTTTCAAAGATGTGGCATAATGTGCCGTAGAAAGGAACAATAAACATCCCTAATTCTTTATCAAATATAACACCTACGTCGTAACACGAACTATGGCTGGAAAATCCTGCAAGAGAAGACTCTATGTACGTGTCATAGCTGCTGTTGAACTCGGGTACTTTAAAATATGAATATGTTTCAACAGGTTTTATAAGTTCTTTTATTTCGTCAGGTGTTTTGCTTGAGGCATCAAAGTAATAGTCGTTGAAGTCGCTTATTAGTTGGTCAACATATTTGTTAGTCGTTACTATTTCGTCAGTACCAAAGCATTCAATAAATTTATCTGTGAATTTTGCTATTTCTTTTTGGATTTCTAAAAGTTTTTCCGGATTATCTTTGTATAAATTTTCAGGTTGTTCGATAATTTTAGCTACCGCATATCTTAAAACTCTGTCTTTATCAAGCGAGGAGTAGGTTTCCCTGATTTCAATAATATAATAATCGTTTTCGTAAGGGAATATTCTTGCAAGAAGGTAATTACCCTTAAAAATTCCTTTCAGATGGCTCATTTTAACAAGCGGCAGTGCAAAGTATTTTTTTTCATTGACAAGACTCAACATGTCAAAACCGTTTTTATTTACCTTTATTACTTCAAAAAGGGCATCAATTGACTGAGAAAGTGCGACAATAAGTTCTTTTGTATTTGTATCAATATCAGGATTGTCCTTTAAATACATTGAAAAAACAGTATCTTCTCCTCTGTGAAAAGCTCTTTCAAAGACATAGGTTACAAGTATCGAACTTATTTGAGCTTGAGGCGCATTGAAAGCACCAATGGTTTTAAGATATTCATCAAAATCCTCTTTTATTTCAGGATTTGCTTGTGCATATTGAAAAATTTTGCTTAGTGTATCGCTAATTGAAGATATTTTGTCTATAACTGACATTATGGATAACTCCCCTCTTGTTATTTTAATTTTAGCACTGCACTGTGCCGTGCTGTTTTTCCGTTTTCCCGTCTGTATGAAAAGAATACATCAACCGCATCATAAGTACAATAACTACATAAGTCAATTCTCTTAACGCCTAGTTCTTTGAGCTGATGTAAATTAACGGTTTTTAAATCCACATTGTATTTATTGGCAGATTTATCGTGTATAAAATAATCGTTGTATTCGTTTTTCAAAGTTGAACGAATTTTATTAAAGACCTCTGCATCAACCTGATAGTTATTCATTGATATTGCAGGACCTATTACTGCTGTTATATTTTCAGGTTCTGTTGAAAAATTATCGCACATAAAATCTATTGTTTTAGGCACTATGAAAGCAGCAGTGCCACGCCAACCTGCGTGAGCTATTGCACCAATATTATTTTTTTCATCAAAGAGTATTACCGGAGTACAATCTGCAAAATTCAATGCTATAGCAATATTGTTATCTTTTACTACAAGTGCATCTGTGTCAGGATATTGTTCTCCAACGGCGGCAATTTTTATGTTTGATGAATGAGTTTGCTGAGGGCTAATAATATTTTCAACCGGAATATTCAAATAATCTGCTATTGCCTTTAAGTTATTATCACAAAGTGGTTTTAATGCCTGTAAGTCACGGCAGGTTATTACAGATTCCCTTGTTGTAAAGAAATGCTGTACATTTGTCAGTAAATTTGATTTTAGTATTTTTTTGTTATTAATTGTTTCAAATTTAAACATTACGCCTACTTTTCAAAAGTATTAAACAGCCTGTCACCTGCATCTCCAAGCCCCGGAACAATGTATCCACGGTCATTTAGGCATTCATCTACCTGAGCTGTAATTATTTTTAAATCGGGAAAGTCTTTACACAGCAGTTGTAAACCTTCCGGACAGCTTAATATAGAAACAAATGCAAGGTTTTCAATCAAGATACCTTTTTTGAGAAAAAGTGAAACGGCAGCATGACCGGAATTGCCAGTAGCTATCATAGGATCCAGAATAAATACTTTTATTTTTTCGGGATTATCGTATTTTACCGGCGTTTTATCGTAATACCAGACAGGCTCGAGTGTTGTTTCATCTCTGTACATTCCCACATGCTGTATGCTTGCCTCAGGTATAATCGCACTTGCAACATCAGATATAGCAAGCCCTGCCCGTAATATTGGTGCAAATATAATTTTGTAATTGTCATCCAATTTTTTTACATTACATTGTCTGATAGGAGTTTCTACCGCATAATTTTTTAATGGCAAATCTTTTGTTGCTTCAAGAATCAAAATTGTCGCCAGTCGTTTCATTGAGTTTTTAAAACCGTCAGAACTGACATTTTTATCTCTTATTACAGCCAGATTATGTTCACACAAAGGATGATTAACAACTGTTATATTATTTTGCACTATTTTTTTCATTATTTCTCCGTTTTTCAAGTAGCTTTGATTCTTTATTATGTACAATATTGAGTATGTTGTGTATTTGTTCAAGTGCTATCGGGTCTTTAATGAAATTTACTACAGTGTCTGTATTTTTTGGTGTCATCATATTCATAAAGTTAGTTGTCATAGTTATTAAATCGGTTGCAATCTGGTTTTGATAAACATAAAAATCCTGTAGTCGTTTAGGTTCTGTTGTTGATATATAGTTTTTTGCGAGAGAACCTTCTTTGGGAATATAGAGTTCAAGTGATTTAGAACCGCCCATGCCTGTAAACTCGACTGTAGCGGCAAGTTTTTTAGGCATAATGATATCTTTGTCAGTGATTATAAATGTTATGAATACATCCTCGTCAACAATTGCAATATCAGAAACATATCCTACCTGATAACCCTGTATTTTTACCGGTGAACCTTTTATAAGACCGTCAACATCGTTAAAAAATACATAGTAGGTATGCTTTTCTCTTATATTTTTGTTATATACATACAAACTGACAAATGCTGTCAAAAATATCAGCAGCAGCCATATTAACAATTCAACTATCCATAGCAGATGTTTTTTCATGTTTACAATTATACTCTATTTTGGCATTTAAAAAAATTTGTTAATAAATTCCGCAAGTTCAAGGTATCTTTCATTTGTCAATTCTTTGCAAAAAACAAGATAAGCATAGGGGGCAATTTGTGTAACTTTATTAGTATCAACAAATAACGCTTCAACAAACCTTGCAAATAATTCTGCAGGACGTCTATAGTAATTATTAATCCTGTTAATACGTGAACTGATTCGCTTTAGCGTACGCTGTTTTGATTTAAGAACTATATAGTTTTTAGTGCTGCTCTCTAATTGTGGAAAATCACTGTCAACAGTAGCAACAGAGTAGTCTTTTGTACCGCCGAAAAAGGCATTTTTAATTTTTACACGGTCATACTTTAAGAGGTATTTCGCATCAGTTTTGCGAATATCCTTTTCAAGTTTTTTATAAGGCTGCGAGCGTTTAAAATCAGGATATTGTTTTTTTATCTCAGCTGATATCTCTTTAATTTCTTTTAAAACATTTTCTCGTTTTTCATGCAAAAGTTTATAGCCTTTGTTTCGGTCAAATGCTTTTGTAACTTCATACAGTTCATTCTCAAGTCTTGGAATGTCAGCAGCAGGAAACAAAGCTTCAAGGTTACCGTGTTTTACGGAAATATTAGAATCAATTCTTGCATGAATATAATGAGTAAATTCGTGAATTAATACTTCAATTTTTCTTTCGTAACAGATATTTGAAGATATATCAATTCTGTTCTTTAAGAAAAACCCCTGATGTCCACGTGCTTTTGTTGTTGTATTAACGGTTACACCTAATGAACGAACATACTCAACCATTTCTTTAAAAACGGTTTCGTAATTTTTGGTTATTTCGCTGCTGTCAGGCGGATTCATGATGTTCCTTTGACAATCCATGCCTGATATTCTTCACTGCCCTGCTCAATAGGTAGAGCAATGATTTCGGGTAACGTGTTTTCATGAAGCTCTTTTATTTTTGCTTCAACTTCTTTAAATTTACCTTCCTGAGTCTTTATCATTAATAACAACTCTGAATCTGTCTGAGTAATGTCTTCCCATTTATATACCGAGGTCACGGACGGAATAATATTTACACATGCTGCAAGATTGTCTTCAACAAGTGTTGTGGCAATGAGGTTAGCATTGAACTCATTTGGAACCGTACAGTAAATTACACAATTTTTCACTATAATCTCCTTCAAAAATACAATTATATTTTACAACATTTTTTCAGGATTCAAAATATAATTTGGGTCAAATACTTTTTTTATTTGAATCATAAGATTTAATGTCGTCTTATCAAGAACAAGTGGCAAGAAATTCGCCTTCTGGCATCCTATGCCGTGTTCTCCCGAAAGTGTACCGCCAAGCGATACAGATAACTTAAACAGTTCTTCTTTAGCTTTTTCAAAATTATTTTTTTGAGTTATATCTCTTAAGTCAAGAGCAAAGTTCGGATGAATGTTGCCGTCGCCGATATGCCCCATCACCATTGTTATCAGACTGTATTTTCGGCTTATTTCTATTATTCCTCTTGAAAGCTCTGCTATTTTAGAACGTGGAACAACTACATCTTCTGTAATTACGTTAGGTGCAAGCTGTGCGCAGGCACCAAAAGCAGAACGACGTGCAGTCCAAATTTTTTGCTTGTGCTGCTCATCTTTTGCCAGTTCAATTTCCTGTACTCCGTACTCTTGGCAGATTTGCATTATTTTGTTTTCCTGAGCGGAAACAGAGGCTCTGTCACCATCAACTTCAATAAGTAAAACAGCTTCTTTATCGCATAACAAACCGTTGGGGCAGAAATTTTCTATTGTTTGCACAGTTTTTTTGTCAATTAAATCAATAACTGACGGGGTGAGATGGTTGTTGATTATGCCGCTCACAGCATCAACCGCATTTTCAATTGAATTAAAATAAGCAAGCATTACATTGCTTGTTTCCGGAGCCGGTATAAGCCTTAATGTTGCTTCCGTAACTATTCCCAGTGTTCCCTCAGAACCGACCATTAATTGTGTTAAATTATAACCCGTTACATTTTTTACGGTTTGTGAGCCTGTGTTTATTATTGAACCGTCAGCAAGCACAACCTCTAAATCAAGGACGTAATCTTTAAATGTACCGTATTTAAAGGCTCTGGGTCCTCCTGAAGATAGTGCTATCCCGCCGCCTATTGTAGACACAGCCAGATTTGACGGATCCGGCGGAAAAAACAGACCTATTGCTTTTACTGCTCTTTGTAAATCACCGACAACAACACCGGGCTGCACTTTGCAGGTTAAATCCTGATTATTTATTTCTAAAATCTTATTCATTTTAGAAAAATGGAGTATTATACCGCCTTTTACCGGTGCACATCCGCCGGCATGATTAGACCCGGCACCACGAGCTATAACCGGTATTCTGTATTTGTTAGCTATTTTTAAAATATCACTGACCTGCGCTGTATTTTCGGGGAATACAACAATTCTCGGGTATTTTTTATTAAAAGGAATATGAGCACAGTCAAAGGAATAAGCATATACACCTTCGGAATCTGTTATTATATTTTCTTTTCCGGCTATTTTTGTCAATGCTGATATAATGTTATCATCAAAGTTATTTTGCGTGTTTAAATCTTTTGTTAGCATAATATTGATTATAATTCAGTTTTTTTATAAATAAAATAATTTATTAAGCATTTTAATTTTAAAAGTTATTTTAATAAAAAAATTAATTAGCTTTATTTTACTCCTGCAATATATTATTGAATTCACAATTTATATTCATAATGTCCCTGTCATTTAATATAGAGAGCAGGGAGAGAATTATGCGCAAATTTGTGATTACTTTAGTTTTGGCTTTATCAATTGCAGGATATACAAATACAGGCTGCTGTGCAGTGTGGGACACAAACAAATACGATGAAGATTCTACAATTACTGCTATATATGAAAAATCTTCACCTTCGATAGTTTTGATTGAGGCTGATATGTCTGACGGTGTTTCTACAGGTACAGGGTGCGTTATTGATTCACGTGGCTATATTCTTACGAGTTCTCATGTCATATCAGATGCTCCTGACATACAGGTGACTATTTCAACAGGTGAGGTTTTTAAGGGGAAAGTTGTTTCCGTGATGGGTAAAGACAATGATCTTGCTATATTAAAAATCAATGCAAACAAAACGTTGCCGGTGATTTCGCTTGGAGATTCCGAAAAAGTAAAAGTTGGTCAAAGAGTTCTTGCTATAGGCAATCCGTTCGGATTTAGCAATACGCTTACAACAGGTATTGTTTCGAGAATAGATTATAAGAAAAATAAAATACAAACTGATGCAGCTATTAACCCCGGAAACTCTGGCGGACCTATCATGAATATACATGGTGAGGTAATCGGCATCAGTCAGTCTATATACAATCCTGACAATAATATATCAAATATCGGTATAGGCTTTGCAGTGCCGATAAATGAAGCGAAAAATTTTATAAAACTTGCTATGTCTAATGCTAAACTCTCTAAATCAGATAACTAGAAGTTTAATATTTAAAAGAGCGTTCTATGTTTTTTTGGAGCATTTGTTCGCATGAAGAATATTCTGTTTCAATCATTTGTAATTTTTGCTTATACTGCTCCATTTTCATATCAAGCTGTTTTTCCATAACATTTAAGCGTTCTTTACGAGCTTCCAGTTTTTTCACAAGAGGGTCATCAGCATCCAAATCTGTACCGACATTAAGTAAATCGGTGCAGGTTTTTGATAAATTCATTTTAGCTTCTGAAATCAGCTGTATGTTATACTCAAGGTCAAGCCTGTAAGCATTCAAATACATTAATCTCAGTTGTGCCGTAGCCATGCCCATAATCGGACCACCCTTGTCTAGTTGTTATCTCTGAAGGTTAAGTTTGTTTCCTCTGAGAAAAACGTGCTCGTTGTTTTCGGCAATCAGCTGCTCCATTTGATTTAACTTGTACATTTGATAGTTTACTCTGTACTTTGCCATTTTCAGCTTGCGGTTCATAGTCAGATAATCTTTAACTATTGCTGTAATTTGTGCAGCAAATATTTGCAAAGGATTGTGCCTTTTAAGATAAGACATAAGATAACCAAAGAAGTTAACTATTTTTTGCAAGTTTGTCATTAAAGCTGCTTGAAACACGTTTACTCCTTGTCCACTTACTCGGACCTACATAACAATAAAAACAGAACACTAAATATTATTGCTTTATACCGGAAAATTTGTAATATTTCTTAATATATAAAGTAAATATTATTGCCTGCCGCTTTGAGCAAAGCTAAACAGTTTTTATGTTCTGTTGTATTAATCGGCAAATTTTCAACATTCTTTAGAAAATTTGTGTGCTCAAAGGCTACATTGTAATAAAATTTTACAATTTTTTTAAGCATAATAAATTTAAGCAGTGTATCGACAGTACCTGTATCAGACGCTTCTTGCTGCATATATCCCCTTATATTACTACATATTTTGAACTTGTTTGCTATCACTTTCGATAGAATCTTTAAGCATTTTTTTAACGATATCACCCTGAGTATCAAGCATTTTTACAACTGTTTCAATATTTCTTACTTTGTTTGAAAGGATTGTATCAGCATTGGATAAGATGCTGCCTGAAATGTTCTGGTAAGCAGCCAGACCGGCTGAAGAAGTACCCTGTAATAAGTTGCCTAAAACAGTTGCACCTAGTCCGAAGCTTCCCATATAAGGTGCCATTGCCTGAACTACACCTGCAAAACCTGAAACAATACCTGCTGCCGGCAATACCCAATTTGTGCCCGGTACACCAAAACCTGATGCAACACCTGCACCGTAGGCAGCAGCATTTAAACCGACAGAACCGCCGATACTGCTGGAGGAATATAAACCTGCAGCACCGCCTGTTATTGTACCGTCTGTGTATGACGAAGTATCCATACCAAATCCCCAGGCAATTGGAGCAGCACCGCTCGGGAACCCGGGATAATTACCTAAATCCGTAATACCAAAGGCTGCACTGCCGCTGTCTAAAATAGAGTTACCTCCGCTTATAGGCGTCCAGTATGAAGTACCCGGGATGTTCATTGTTGTGTTGCCGCCCATAACAGACATGAAGGCACTCGGGGATATTAATCTGGCTATCTGCCACAGAAAGCTGCCGGCTGTTCCAAAACCGCTGCCATCAAGTGATGAACCGCTTACAGTTAAATCTCTTAATCTGTCATAAGTTTCAAACAACTCTGCCTTTGCATCCGAGCTGGCTTTGCCGAATTTGTTTGCTATTACTAAATATCCGTCGTTTTTATAAGACATACTGCCCTCACGTTTTCTTAATTTTTTAATTATTGAAATGTCTTGAATACATTTTCAACGTTTTTATCAATAACCTTCTTAACTGAGTCAAGCTCTGTTTGCAGTGCCTCTTGCTCTGTATCAAGCTGTTTTAATCTTAATTCCAGTGTTCTGTCAGTTTCTTGAAGTTCTTCGGTTTTTGCATTGATATCAGCAACCTCTTTTTCATAATTTGCTTTATCAATATTATATTGCTGCATTGCATCATTGTAACCCTGCTCATCGTATTCTCTTGCCACTGACAGGTCATAATTGTACTGATAACCGTCTTCATCAGTCCAGCTTATTGAGTTATACAATCCTGATGAAGATGTACCGACTGTGGCGTTATTTATCGTTTTGCTTGCTTCTTGCTGAACAGTCATTGAACTGAGTAAATCAACGGTCTGGCTTCCTGAAACTGTGGGGTCAAAACCTGTTTTAGTTGCATTTATATAATAAGTCGTTTTATTAGCAGTATTTGAAAACATATAATACTGGTCTGTTGACTCATTTTCATAAGTTATATTAGGATTGCTGTTGAACTCATCAAGCATATATTGCGGTAAATCGGTAATACTGTTCGATAAGTCATAATTATTACCGTTGCTCAGATATATTTTATTTCCGCTTGAAGAACCGTTAACATACACGTCCTGATTGCTGGAAACATTATATTGAGCTACATCTTGATTGTATTTTGTCATTACTGTAAAAGTTAAAGGATCAGTGCCTTCATTGGGCGTAATTGACGTTACTGTGACTTTACCGTCAGAAGCCGTCGGGTCGTCGTACTGGTAAACTTCTGTATAATACTCTGATTGAGTAGGAGGTGTAGGGGTATTAAGCTCTAAAAGCCTACGGAACAATCCTGCGCTTTCATTTGCAAGAGCTGTTCTTTGCTGGTTAACCTGTTGTCCTTCATACTCGATGTTGATTTTTCTTGCAGTAATACCTAAGTATCTTGCCTGCGATGCTGCCATGCCCATATAGTCGTACTCCGTTCTTAACTTACTAACCTTTTAAATTTAATAATCCTTCTTGAAATGTCATACTTTCTGCATTTTATATTAAGTTTTATATCTTAATTATAAATGTTGATATACTCATTTTTAAAGCACTTAAAAGAAAAATCCTCTGTTTGATGTACTCTCAATTTTTAAATAAAAACCGGCTTTTTAATTTTCAAGCAGACTTTAAAAAGCCGGTTAAAAATTGGAGTATTATGCAAATGTTTTGAATGTTTCTTCTATGTTTTTATCAATTACCTTTTTAACTGAATCAAGTTCTGTCTGAATTGCCTGCTGTTCAGTATCTAACTGGTCTAAGTGCAATTCAAGAGTTTTATCCTGTTGTTGAATAATTTCTGTTTGTGCGTTTATTTCATTAATTGTTTTGTCATATATAGCTTTTTCTGCATTGTATGTTTCCATTGCTGCATCATAAGCTTCGTCATCTTGAGTTGTTCTTTGAGTCAATGAGCAGGTAACAACATCACCGTTTTCATTTGTAAACGTAACTGATGAGTATCTGCCCGTTCCATCGCCTGCTCCGACAAGAACCGCATCGTTGTATGTAGTATATTCTGTCTTTGCAATACTTTCTGCAGAATACATAACGAGTGTTCCTTCGTAATTCATCAAGTCTTCTAATGTTTGAAGACCGTCAGAAGTCGGGATGTAATATTCAACTTTACCATCTGTAAATTTGAAATAAGTAGTATCTTCAGTAATTGTACTTTCAGCTGCACCTGCATTTTTATCAGCTTCTTGAAATTTAGTTGTTAAAGCTGAATAAGTTTGAGGCTCAATAAGAGTGTGTGATCCGTTGTGACCAATCTGAATTGTATAAGTATCATTTTCACCTTTTGAAACAGTAAATCTGTTTGAAGATGAACCTGTGCTTATAATTTCACTTCTGTTAGAAAGTACGTCTGTTTTAGATTTATATGTAGAAATTGTATAATGATAATCGCCGTTTTCATCAGGAGTCGGATTTCTGTAGATACTATCGATTGTGTATTCCTGACTTGTAGAGTTGTCAGTAAATACATACTCGGTTTTTGTATAGTCATTAGCAGAAGGCGGGGTTGGCACGTTAAGTGACAACATTTGGTTAAATAAACCTGCACTCTGGTTTGCCAGTGCTGTTCTTTCCTGGTTTACCTGTTGACCTTCATATTCAACGTTTGTTTTTCTTGCGGTTAAGCCGAGGTATCTGGCTTGTGATGCTGCCATTCCCATTGCTAATACTCCTTATGATTTTTTAATTTGCATATCTGTTTTATTAATCGGCACACTTTTGCTAAAACTTTAGTAATTTACATTATAATGTTACAAAAAGTTTACAATTAATCTTGAAATCAAATATACTAACCATTTTAGGTATTAATGATTAGTAGATAAAAGTCAAAAAAAGACCGGAATGCATATTCCGGTCTTTGAATAAAATATAGATGATATTAGTTTTTATCTCTGTTAATGATTTTGTCGTTGTCTTTCCAGGCAAATTTAGAGCGGAGTTCCTTGCCGACTTTTTCAATAAGATGGTCTTCGCCAGCCTGTTCCAGAGCACGGAATTTCTTCATACCTGATTCATATTCTTCAATCCATTCTTTAGCAAACTTGCCATCTTGAATTTCTTTGAGAACTTTTTTCATTTCTTCTTTAACAGCAGGAGTGATAATTCTCGGTCCGATTGTTAAATCACCCCACTCTGCAGTGTTAGAGATAGAATATCTCATATCAGAAATACCGCCTTGATTTACCAGATCAACTATCAATTTCATTTCGTGCAGACATTCAAAGTATGCCATGTAAGGTGAATAACCTGCTTCAACAAGTACTTCAAAACCTGCTGTAATTAAAGCTGATAAGCCGCCGCAAAGTACAGCCTGTTCACCGAAAAGGTCTGTTTCTGTTTCTTCTTTGAATGATGTTTCATAAATACCTGCTCTGCCTGCACCGATTGCAGATGCATAAGCAAGAGCAACTTCTTTTGAATCACCGGCAGGGTCTTGATATACAGCAATTAAAGAAGGTACACCTTTTCCGGCTTGATATTCGCTTCTTACTGTATGTCCCGGACCTTTGGGTGCAACCATCAGCACGTTAACGTCAGAGGGCGGAACAATTCTTTTGAAGTGAATATTAAAACCGTGAGCGAACATAAGGTATTGACCGGAACGCATATTCGGTTTGATTTGTTCTTCATAAACTTTAGCCTGAACTTCATCAGGTATAAGAATCTGGATTAAATCAGCCCATTTAACGGCATCTTCAATGCTCATAACTTTCAAACCTTCAGCTTGAGCTTTTTTGGCAGAGGCTCCGCCTATTCTTGCCCCGATAACAACATCAACACCGCTGTCTTTAAGGTTTGTTGATTGACCGTACCCCTGAGAACCGTAACCTATCACGGCAACTTTTTTATTAAGGATTTTGCTTTTATCAATATCAGCATCCATGTAAACTTTCAATTCGTGAGCCATATTTATCTCCTTTTAAAGTAATACTGTTTCTACTTCAACTTATTCTAGCACATCAATTTTTTAATTTAACAAAATATTGCAATTTATTTAAGAAAATTTCATCAAATTAGAGTAAAACAGTAGACAAAATATTGTTTTTATGTATTACTATATAGTGTAGTATTAACATTTTTTATTGGTAACAAAAAATGAGAATCAGAAAATACCAAAAGCGACAGTTTTATACAAACTAGAAGTCTTCGCAATATTTTGAAAAGATTGCGGTAGTTCCGCATGAGCATAGAGCAGAATTTGTGGAGTCTTCTGATAAATTCGGAAGGCTTTTTTGTCTGCAAAAATCGTAAAATTTGTTACAAAAATATAAAAAAATGTATAACAGCTAGCACAAATAATTATTTACAGTTATTAAAACAATAATTCCAAGGAGAAATACAGATGTTTAATAATCGACGATATACACAATCAAGGGCAAATGCTCAAATAGTATTAGTTATGAACTTGGTATGGGGTCTATAGTACGCTATACCCCGGTGTATAAAGGAAATTAAAATGTTAATTAATAAACTTACTTCAGCTTATGGCGATCACTCAAATTTACTCCCCTTATTTACAAAAGATGTCGTAAACAGCACAGGGATGACTGCTTTTTCTTACGACGCAGGCGGGAAAATAGAAGCAAAAGACAGATGTATTGATGAATTCGGTACTCAGGCAATATGGATGGGCGGACTCCCCGGGTTTAAGCTCGTTATTGATCATACTGCTTATAAACTTGCAAAAATCAATCCGAATGTTGATGTCAGACTATTAAGAGATAAAGAACAATTAAGCGTTGCTCAAAAATATGCACAATCTCTTAAGGATAAAAATATTTCACAAACACTTAATCATGCAGTTAAGAATACAAAGCTCGCTCAGGGCTTGTTCCTTGGAAAATTTGCTGCTGCTACTGCTTTAACTTTAGCATCTTTCTTTACTCTGGTTAAGGTGAAACAACACTATACTAAAAAACAGATAGAAAAACAGTTCTGGGCTAAAAAATCAGAGCAGCACTTTTATAGCAATAATGTTGCCCAAAGCCCTGCTTTCAAAGCTTTTATGCCAGCAGGTGAGCAGCAAAAAGCAAATAACAAGAATGTTGCATTTAAAGGCTTGGGTTCTATGATATCCGGCTTTATGTTTGACCCTGTTAAAAACCTGTTTATTGTAGATGCAGGTATTACCGGCGAAAGACTTATTGCCTCTAGAACCAAAACAGAATTTGCGGAAACTGCAATAAAAGAAGGCAGCCTGTTGTTCTTCTTATATGTTGCAGGCAGATATGTACAACAGGGTATTGAAAAGCTCAGCGAAAAATTTGGCAAACCTATTGAATTACACGCAGAGGTTCTTTCTTCTAACTATATGAAAGAGGCAATTTCTTCAGGCAAAGCTGCCGAAGACGTCAAAGCGGTTAAAGAATTAACTAACGCTGTAAATTCAGCAAAGGTTAACCTTAAAGCAAATAATTCTGAGGCTAACAAACAAGCATTAAGCAATGCTAAAAAAGCATTATATGAATTTTTATACGATGCTAAAAACCAGGATAATACAGTTGTTAAAGCAGCAAAACATGCCGGCACAATAAAGACAATTGTCAACGGTGGCTGGTTTAAGAAATTGACAGGTAAAGCGGTTAATACACATCAAATTGACCCGCATAAATTCATCAGTGTTGGCAGTATTGATGATTGTGCTAATAATATTGACAAACTTTATAAACAGGCGATTAAACATAACAACATCGATGCTTTCCTCAAAAAATGCAGAAATATGAAGATAGGTTCTGTTGCGGCCAATATGGGTATTACCTGCTTGTTCTTAGGGTTGATTGTACCGTATTCTATGATGAAATACAGAGAAAAACATCAAAATGGAAAAAAAGAATTCCACGTACAATCAGAAATTGAAAAACAGCTTGAACAAAGCTTTAAAGGCAGAGTTGCCTAGTTTTTAAGTTATAAAGTAAGCGTGTATTAATTCGACAGTGCTTCAAGCAGATTTTTTTCGGCTTTTAAAAAGACAAGTTCGGATTGTATGCGCTTTCTTTCTTCTCTTGTTAAATCATACTTTTTTAATTTTTCTTCAAGATTTTTTATGCTTTTGTCAGCTTTATCAGCCTGAGTCTGCATTTTTGAGGCAGCCTGTTCTCCAAACATTAGTTTTTTATTTTTATCAATTATATCGTACATGTCTGTTTTGTTCTGAGCCTCAGAAAGGTCTGACGGTTTTGTGTTAACCGTTGATAACATCTCCTTTAACAGATTAGTAAACTCACTTACATTAAATCCCGTTCCTCTGAGTGCAGCAACCGTGGAAGAAAGGCTAACCATTGTTTCTGAAATCAGGTACAATTCACTGACTTTTGAAGTTGCTTCGTCAGCTGCTGCTTTTAATTTATCAACAAGGTGTTTAATCTTTCTCTCTTTTTCTGCATCGCTTAAACTCGGATTGTTCATAACCATGGCAAGTTCTGATACATATCCGCTTATAGCTGATTTTAAAGAACTGATTATAGAATTTGCTTTAGATGATGCACTAAGGGCAACTGACGTAAGTTCATTTGCGTTTAGTTTGCTGAGAATATCAACATTGTTAATCATTTTATCAGTCAGATCCATTGCAGGTGCCATCTCTGTTATATATTGTGCTGTAAGCCTGTCTGTTGTTGAGTCTGTTGAATTCGATTTATTTACTTCAAAAAGATTGCTTTCCTGAGCTTGTCTTGCGGCTTGTGTTTCTTTATTCTGACTTACTTTAAAGTTAAAACCCGTGTTAAAAATGGCAACGTACATAAATTTACCCCTGAATAAATAAACGTCTGTACATGTTATCGGGATGAATTATGCGAAACTTTAATATTATCGGCTATAATGTTAACATTACTTAACAGGTCTGTAGGCTTGAGGGTAATAATAATCCTCTTTAAAACCTAATCTTCTATACATTTTTAATGCAGGGTAATTATCCGTTTCAGTGCTTGCATTAACTTCTGAAAGATGATTTAAGTGCTTAGAAATCAATTTTGTTAAGGTTGTGTGAAGCATAGCTTCACCCAGACCTTTTCCGCAATGTTCTTTTTTCATACCAATAAGAGGAATATTAGCTATTCTGCCGGCTGTTATGTTTGCAAAACATATACCTACCGGTTTTTTGTTATAAAGAAGCACGCAGGAACATTCGTTTAAAAAACGTCCGTATATGCCGCCGGCTATTTTGTTAAATATATCTTTGCAGCCTTCTTTAGTTGAAAATCTGGGATCGAATAAAGCATCCGATGTGTTTGCAAAAGAAGTATTTATAACATTAATTATATCGTCTTTATACTTTTGTTCCCACTGAACGATTTTATAGCCCTCAGGCAATGATTTGGGTTTATATGCTCTGTAAATTTCAAGTGAAGATAAATCCGAAAAATTAAGTCTTTCTACGGCAAGACCCACGAGCTTAAAACCATAATTTGTAATTTCCGGCGTAAATTCATCCTGTGTACCGAGCATTGGATAAGTTACGACTTTTTCTTTGATAATATCCGCATTTATCTCCATAAACTTATCCATTAACATTCGTCTTTTTATATTAAGATTTTCTTCGCCCAGACAATGTATAATGTTTAATTCTAAAGCCTCGCTTATTTCTGTTGTATAGACCAAAAATGCAGTAGGTATTTGTTCTTCAAAAAGGATAATACATTTTATAAGCCCCTCATTAACGCAGGCAGTAAATTCATCATACTCAAGAGGTTCGAGTTCAAATTTGTAAAGTGAATATGCTTTGTTTTTAAAATCAGTATAAACACCTTTAAAGATGGTTTTATATTCGTCGTTATATTCTTGTAGTTTGTATGCCAGAGTTTCAGTCATTATATTTGCTCCAGATTTTCTTTAATTTTGTCAATTTCAAGCATGTGATGCATTTTATTAGCTTTTGTACACAAATATTTGTAATTATACTTTGTGCATTCGGAGTCAACATGCACTCTTTCGAGTATTTCAAGTCCATAGCCTTCTAAGCCGACAATTTTTTGAGGATTGTTAGTAATTAGTTTGAATTTTGTAAAGCCTAAATCAAGCAGAATTTGAGCACCGTCGCCATAATCTCTTAGGTCTGAATTAAATCCAAGTGATAAATTAGCTTGAACAGTATCTTCTCCCTTGTCCTGCAACGCATAAGCTTTTATTTTGTTAACGATACCAATGCCACGACCTTCATGGTTCATTAAATAAACAACAGCACCTTTGCCGTAATTATCAATCATTTTCATGGAATTTTGCAGCTGGCTGTTACAATCACATCTAAGACTGTGGAAAGTATCTCCTGTTAGACAGATACTGTGCATTCTTACCAGAGGTATTTTGTCGGAACCGTCGTCTTTTAAAAGAGCAACATGTTCCTGCCCTGTTAAAGCATGTCTGTATCCAATCAAGGTAAATGTACCGAAAGCTGTAGGCAGCGTAACTTGAGCTTCTCTTATCATTAACCTTTCGTTTTTTAGCCTGTAAGCAATAAGCTGCGCAACTGATATGAATTTAAGATTGTGTTTGTCAGCAAATTTTCTCAAGTCATCACGTCTTGCCATTGAGCCGTCAGGGTTGACGATTTCACAGCAAACACCCGCTTCTTTTAAACCGGCAAGCCTGCATAAGTCTACTGTTGCTTCAGTGTGCCCTACACGTTCTAAAACTCCGCCTTGCTTTGCAATTAGAGGGAATATGTGACCGGGTTGTCTGAAATCAGAAGCCGTTGCGCTATCTTGTGCCATTAATTTTAATGTAACCGAACGGTCGTATGCGGAAACACCTGTAGTAACACCGTATTTAGGGTCTGCATCAATACTTTGTGTAAAAGCAGTTCCTTTAACATCAGTGTTGTTTTTAACCATATAGTCAAGCCCTAATTTTTTTGCACGAGAAAGGCTAATAGGTGCACATAATACGCCTTTGGCTTCAGTAATCATAAAATTAACATTTTCCGGCGAGGCAAATTCTGCAGCACAGATTAAATCACCCTCATTTTCACGTGATTCATCATCGGCTATAACAATCATTGAACCTTTTTTTACTGCCTCAATAGCTTCCTCAACAGTATCAAATTTAAAAACTGAGGTGCTTTGCATATCTTTTACATTTTCGGATAACAACATTTAAAGAAACCCGTTTCTTTCTAATAAATTCATATCAATGGTAGTGGCTTTGTTACTATTATCATTCGATAATAAATATTTTTCAATATACTTTGCAAGAATATCCGTTTCAAGGTTGACTTTATCATTGATTTTCAGGTATTTAAGATTTGTATTATCGAGTGTGTGAGGTATAACGGCAATTTTGAAATTATTACCGCTTATTTCAGCAACGGTAAGGCTTATCCCGTTTATTGCAACAGAGCCTTTTTTTACAATCTGCAAAGCAAGACTGTTATCTGTGGTAAAAACAAATATTGTAGTTTCACCGTTGTTTTGCAAGTCTGAAACGGTTGCAATGCCGTCAACATGACCGCTTACAATATGACCGTCAAGTCTGTCGCCTAATCGTAAAGTGCGTTCCAAATTGACAATATCACCTGCTTTAAGTTCTTTGAACGTTGTTACCGAAAGTGTTTCAGAAGAAGTGAAAACCTTAAAACCTTTAGCACAAATTTGTGTAACTGTCTGGCAGGCTCCGTTTATTGCAACACTGTCGCCTATTTTTAGTCCTTCAAGAACTTTATTGCAATCTACGGTCAAATAAAGAGCATTAAACTCTTTATCAACCTTTGTTATTTTACCTGTTTCTTCAATTAGACCTGTGAACATATTAATACTGTAGCATAAACAATTTTACTATTTAGCATTTATCCTTTTTAAGACATCTTTTGCAACAGCTTCACCCATTGAAAAGCAAGAGGATTGTATTCTAAGAGCAGCCTGAGCCTGAAAATCAGCGGAAACAATTCTTCCCGCTATATATAAATTATCGTATCCTGAGGCTTTCAGACATTCTATCGGAAGCTCATAATCAACTCTGGTAGATTCAAGAGTAGAGCCGTCTTTGCTGTATGAGTGAATATCAATAGGATAATCAGCGTGAAGAACCGGATTTTCGTACGTTTTGCCGCTTAAAAGGTCATCTTTTGTGTATATTTTTTGACCTTCAACACGTCTTGATTCTCGTACACCAACCATATCCGCCATATTTGAGATATATGACTTTTCAAATCCCGGGAAATATTTCTTTAAAAAGCAATAAAGATGCCATATCTGTTTTCTTGCAAGAGTAAGAGCTTTCGACCTTGCAAACGGATCTAGAGGATCAATATCCTCATCAAGCTGTATTCTCGGGCAATTTAGCGATATTGCCCCCGGCATCCCTGGTATGGTGAATATCTGAAAATAAGCTGTATCTGAGATACTAAGGTCACCGTTTTTAACAGCCTCATCAAATATGGACTTTAATGCCCAGTGGCGGTTGTTATCCCATGTGCAGGCAGTAGATAAGTGTATTTCTCCGTTAACTTCGCATACCGTTGTTACATTTCGGTCTTTGTCTGTTTCTAAGAGCCAGTCAGCAAATTTTTTCATATCAATATTTGAAATTTGAAAACGTAAAGTCATTGGCTGTCTTGATTTTGGATTTATCAGCATATTATTTTTTAAAGCTTTAGAAAAATTTCCATCGCCTGTAGCGTCTACAAAATAATCCGATTCGATATATAGTGATAACATTTTTGAGAGGACAGATATTTTTTTAACCAATCTATTTTCTGTAAAAGCTTCTAAAATTTCTGTATTATATAAAATATCGCAGTTTACTCTTTCGAGCATGCTATCCAAAGCCAATTTTGACAGCTCAGGATTAAACCATCCTCTGTTACCGTCGCAATATGTAATTTGACCGTTAAATTTCTTAAGTTCGTCAATAAAATCATTATAGAATTCACAATTAATATTTTTAGTATTAGATTTCATAACCGGCATTACAAGAGCAGATGTCATTGTTCCGCCAAGGTGAATTCTTTTTTCAATTACAAGTGTTTTTAGACCATTTTTCGCAGCAATATAAGCAGCTGCAACTCCGGCTGTTCCACCGCCGCAAATTGTTAAATCATATTGAGTCATATAGCTTTCTCCGTTTTGTATTTTTTTATAAACTGACTCGGCGTTTGTAAATTAGATTCTGATTTTTCTTTTTGATGTATATTTAAAATTTCATCTGCAGTGCAACACAGATTTTTATCTCTGTAATATATACCAGCTTTCGTACAGATAAGCCCATTATCATATTCATCGAGTTTGTTTACAATTTTACTTTCATCAAGTGCCGCTATTGTACCACAGTGTCTGTGCTGTTTATCAAAAAGTTTACCGACACAGAAACCCGCATCGAGCATTGCATGTCTAACAGCAGCAGAATTTGAATAAGTAACAAGAATGCAATCTGAATCTGATAACCTGTAAAGCTCCTTGAAAAATTCCAACGACCATAAAGTCGGAAGCTTGGAAGGAGTAAATGCATCCAAAAAAATGATATTGTATTTATTTTTAAGCACTTTGATAGTATGTCTGGCATCGTTAAAATATGGCTTCAATGAAAAATTGTTTAATTTAAAGGGTTTATAACGCTTTTTATTGCGCTGCGATATACAGTGATAATATATATTATGTAAGAAGGCATTATTTTTACACAGGTGGGTATAATCGTAACCAAGATAATAATATTTTTTTAATAATTGCCTGTAAAACGGCTCTAAAAATTTTTTATACTTAACATTTGATGAAATAAGTTTTAGGGCTGTTTTTTCTTCGTAAATTTGATTAAACAAATTTGACAAAAGAATATACGAAACTTCAGGATAAATTTTAAAAAGATTATCCTTAATAAAAGGAGATATTGTTACCAGATTTTTGTCATGTTCTAAAATATCAATATGAACTTTACCTTTATATTTTGTTTGCAAAATTTTTTTTAAAAAAGCTTTGGTGTTATAGCCGATACCGTAGCAAATATCAAGTACTCTTATACAGTCTTTGTTTGAATAATTTTTAATAAAATTAAGCGGCTCAATAAATTTTTCCTCAGCCTCGGAGAGAGCACCGAACACTGAATGATATACATCACCTACTGCGTGGTTATACAATCCGACAGAACCGTCACCTGTAAATGAATAATCTACAATATTGTCTTTTATATTCTCATTAATACCCATGATAAATATTATATGTTTTATAAAGTAATCATGCTATTTGTTAAGATAGTGTTATCATTATATTACTATACGATACATATTGATAACCATCGTAAGATCTTGAGAAATTTTATCAATATATATCGTTACGGTACTTAATTTTACAAATTAATATTATCGTTATATATCGAAATGTAATAAATTATTTTTTTATTTTACGGAAAAAAATTATGCTGCTTTAAAAAAATTATAGGCGATGTAGTTTCAATTAGCTTTAATTATATTTAAGTTAGAAAATTTACGTGAGAGGAATTTTTATGAAATCAATATCACTTCTTATGGTAGAAGACCATAAGCTAATTAGAGTTGGTCTAAAATCGCTTTTTAGCGAGGCTTCTAATATAAAAGTTATAGCCGAGGCTGAATACGGTAAAGAAGCTGTTGATAAAGCCAAGATGATAAATCCTGATGTTATATTAATGGATATAGGTTTACCGGACATAAGCGGAATCGAGGCTACAAGAAGAATTTTGACTGACAATCCCGGGCAAAAAGTAGTTATTCTAACTTCCCACATTAATGAAAAAGATGTTATGGACGCTTTAAATGCAGGTGCTTATGCTTATGTCATCAAGGACATAAGCACTGAAATTCTGCTAATGGTTATAAAAACAGTATTTGAAGGTGCTATATGGCTTGATCCGAAGGTAGTACCGCTGATTCGGGATAAATCTTCATGTTTTATTCCTCAAAAACAGACTTCCCGTGCAGCTTTTCGTGCACAGCATGCTAACCTGACGGAAAGAGAATATGAAGTACTCAAGCTTGTCGTTGACGGTCAGTCTAATGCAGAAATAGCAAATACATTGACTATTAGCGAGCATACAGCAAAAGCACATGTCTGCAATATTATACAAAAACTTGTAGTTGACGACAGAACCCAGGCGGCAGTAAAAGCAATAAAAGACGGGTTAGTCTGATAATTTAGATATTAGCGAATTTAAGATATTTATTGCATCAGCCTGTATTGCGTAATCAGCAATTTTCATAATCGGTGCATCAATATCGGTATTAACAGCAAGTATCTTTAACGCATTTGTTACACCGGTCATGTGCTGTAATGCACCTGATATCCCCAGTGCAACATATAATTTAGGGGACACTGAACTTCCGGTCTGACCAACCTGTATGCTTTGAGGTGCCCAGCCAAGCTCAACTGCCGCCCTTGAGGCAGCCGGTTTTGCTCCTGTCAGTTCACACAATTTATAAATAAGTTCAAAGTTTTCTTTTGACTTAAGCCCGATACCGCCGGCAATAATTATATCACTGCCTGTCCAATCTTCTGCAACTTCTTTGATATCTGTTTTTAGTACATTTGTTCGGGTAAGTAAATTCTCTAAATTTAATTCTGAATTGATGTAACAAATTTCAGTTTTTGAGGACTCAGGCTGCTTAAACTTAAATGCCCCCGGTCTTATTGTTGCAAACCCGGGCACTGTTTTTGATGAAATTGTAGCCATTAACTTGCCGCCATAAGTCGGACGTGTAGCCAGCAGTTTTTTGTTTTCGTCAAGACTTAAGGCTGTACAATCGGCTGTCAGACCTATTTCAAGCTTTGAGGCAATGCGTGGAGCCAATTCACGTCCGTTAAATGTTGCACCAATTAAAAACACATCGGGTTTATCTTGTGTTATAAAATCAGCAATTACATCACAGTAAGCACAAACGTTGAATTCAGACAAAAATTGATTTTGTATTACATATACTTTATCTGAACCGAGGCTTAAAACCTCTTGCTTAAGAGCTTCTATAGTTGTATTATCACCGGCAATCAGAGCACAAATTTCGCAATCATCAAATGTTTGCTTTGTATAAGAAATAATTTCTTTAGAAACTTTTTCAATTTTATTATTATTAATTTCTACATAAACAAGTATTTTAGTCACAATCCTGTTCCTTACATTTCTTAATAAGAGTCAGAATACATTCAACTGCATTATCGTTAGTACCGTTAATAAGTTCGCTGCAACGTTCTATAGATGGTCTGAAAGCTTTTTTAACCTGTGTTGGAGAACCCGAAAATCCTGTTTTTGATATATCAGCCTGAATATCATCGGCACTTAATATTGTTATATCTGCATTTTGAGCTTTAATATAACCGTTTATGCCAGGCATAATTTCCGTATCTTTGATTGTCGTTGAAATTACAGCAGGGTGCGTGATTTTAATTTGTTGATTGTAGTACTCAGTTGATTTAAACCACACAGAGTATTCGCTGTTTATCTCTTTAAGAGCCGTAACGTTTGTAATTTGAGGAAAATCTAATTTTTGAGCAAGACCTGAAGGGGTCTGGGCAGTATCTCCGTCCACAGCCTGATATCCGCAAATAATTAAATCTGCATTATTGTATTGCGTTTTTATAAACTGTGACAGAACATAAGCGGTAGCAAGCGTATCAGAGCCTGCAAATTTTTTATCACAGAGCAAAAAAGCTTTATCACAGCCCATTGCAAGAGCTTCTTTTAAAGCATCTTGAGCCTGGAGCGGTCCCATAGATACGGCTGTAATCTCGCAATCTTTTAGTAAAAATTTAGCATTTTTAGCAAGCTGTATCGCACCGATGTCATAAGGATTTATAACTGATTCTAATCCATCTCTTTGTATAGTATTATGCTCCGTCCATTTTATGTCATCCGTGTCCGGTACCTGCTTAATGAAAACGATAATTTTGAATGTCATTTATAATATATCCAATCCTAAATCGATTACTGGTGCCTGTGCTACAATTGCACTTGTCGAAATAACATCAACTCCTGTTGCTGCAATATCATTTATTGTATTTATTTTAACATTACCGCTTGCTTCAACAATAGCTTTATGGTCAATATATTGAACACATTTTTTCATTTCATCTACCGTCATATTATCCAGCATGATTATGTCACAACCTGCAGAAACAGCTTCTTTTACCTGTTCATAGGTGTCGCATTCAACTTCGATTTTATGGGCATGGGATAAATTCAACTTAATTATTTCAACTGCTTTTGATATAGAGCCGGCATGTTTTATGTGATTATCTTTTATCATTACGCAATCACAGAGATTAAACCTGTGTAATCTGGCACCGCCAATCATGACCGAATATTTTTCAAACATGCGAAATCCAGGAGTATTTTTACGAGTATCGGTAACTCTGGCTTCATAAGGTTCTATCGCCTTCTGAAAACGGCGTGTTTGTGTTGCAATACCGCACATTCTTTGCATATAATTCAGAGCAGTTCTTTCCCCTGTCAAAACAGCTCTTGCAGGACCAGATACTTCTGCCAGAGAAGTGTTTTTGTCTACAAAATCACCGTCACTAAAAAATGTTTTAACGCTGACTTTATCGGACAGAACAGAAAAAACCTGTCTAAATACTTCTATACCGCACACAACAGCGGCTTCTCTAGTGTTTAGTACTGCTGTTATGTAATCCTCATCTTTATACAAAAAATCCGTTGTTACATCTCCAAAGCCGATATCTTCTTTAAGAGAATTTTTAATATGTTCTTCAACAATAAAATTATGCAATAATTTTTGATTCATCTGTTTTATCCTCAGCACTGTATATATAACATGCCTGTTGTTTTGAAACAGATTTGTCGTTAGAATCAGCTCTAAAATGAGCTCCTATTGATTCTTTTCTGTTTAATGCAGCGTTTATAATACATTTGCTGACAAGCAGCATGTTTCTTAATTCATATTCATCAAGGGTATTACACTTATCCTTATCAGGGAATAATTCTGATATTTTATTAATTTCACTGAGTGCAGTCAACAGAGAGGTTTCGGTTCTGATTATACCGACATTATTCCACATGATATTTTTCAGTTTTGCTTTTAACCCGTTTACATAAGCACTATCACTGCTGTAGCAGTCTGAGTCAGCATATTTTTTAATAGTATTTAAGACAGTTTCATCAATAATTTTTGAACTGTGCAAATCAAGTTTTGAAACTGTGTTTACAAATTCATACGATGTAACAACGCACTCTAAAAGCGAGTTGCTTGCAAGCCTGTTTGCGCCGTGTAAAGAAGTACAAGCAGCTTCACCTACAGCGTATAAATTATTTATTGATGTCATACCGTTCACCTCTGTTTTTATACCGCCCATACAATAATGAGCAGCAGGTGAAACGGGAATAAAATCTTTTGTAATATCTATATTATTTTCAAGACAGGTCTTATAAATATTAGGGAATCTTTTCTTAAATTTATCAACTCCTATGAAAGACGCATCTAGATATACTTTATTACCGCTTGAAAGCTGTGCATATATCTCTCTGGCAACAACATCCCTTGGCGCAAGATCCTTTTGAGGATGATTGTGCATGAAATATTCGCCTTTGCTGTTAATAAGCTTAGCACCCTCGCCTCTGACGGATTCAGAAATTAAAAATCTGGAATCACTGTTTTCAAGAGAAAGTGCTGTTGGATGGAATTGAATAAACTCCATATCTTTAATATTTGCACGGGCTTTAATTGCCAGCGCAAGTCCGTCACCTGTAGTAACAGAAGGGTTGGTTGTGTATTTGTATATTTGACCGGTGCCGCCTGTTGCAAGAAGGGTAACAGGTGCATATAAAGCTTCGTATTCTTTTGTTGCTGAGTTGAAGGATATAACACCACGACAATTATTGTTTGCATCAAGCAAAAGCTCAACAGCAAGAGTATGTTCATATATTGTTATATTGGAAGATACAGTACTGTCATTGAGGATTTTATCAACAAGAGCCTTTTCTATGCCGTAGCCGGTAGCATCACCGCCGACATGAAGTATTCTTCTTACGCTGTGTGCACCTTCCAAAGTAAAATTAAGATTATTTTGCTCGTTTCTGTCAAAATTTACACCGCATGCCATTAAATCTTCTATGGCATGCTGGCTGTTTTCCGAAATAAATTTTACAACATTAAAGTCGGATAAACCGCAGCCGGCTTTTATTGTATCAGCAACGTGAAGGCTTATTGAATCCTGTTTGTTTTCATCAAGCACTCCTACTATACCGCCTTGAGCGTATCTTGAATTACATTCTGAAAGGCTCGATTTTGTTAATAATAATATGCCGTCCGGAACCTTTTCGGTCTGAGCAAGTTTAATTGCGGCATAAAGACCTGCAATCCCGCTGCCAACTATAATTGCTGAATATGTTGAATGTTTCATCGGCATAATTTATCCCCTTTAATTGAATTTTAATACAAAAGATTAAATTTTACTACTAATCGCATAGTGAAATTTCAACTAAAATTTGCATTTATACATTGTTAGAGATATCCTTGTTTTATCGGATTTTTTTAATGATGTTAATGCGTATCACTCATTTGTTAACTTTTGTTAATTATCCGGTTAATAGCTAACAAATTTTTTTATATTTGGTTATTAACTTATTGTAAACCACCTACATCTTTTAACGGAGGGAAAATGATTAACCAACCTACTACTTATGCACCGGTACAACAAACTCCGGTCATGCCTCAGGCTCCACAATTCAATGCAATTAAAATTGACATTCAGGGGGCTTCTGTCGGTACATCTGCTCCTGCTGCACCTGTTGCACCATTGCCGCCTGTTGCACCGCCTGAAAATGCAGGTCAAAACGTAAATTATACAGCATAAATAAAAGCAACCGTTAAGCTATAAACGGTTGCTTTTTTACACAAAAATATTGTTACGAATTCTTAACCAAAATATTATAAAATAGCAATTTTTAATCTTTAGCAGAATTAAATAATTAGTTAATTAAGTTAAATAAGGGGAATAAAATGATACAGTCACCTTTACCAAATTACACCATGCCGACTCAGCCGGTTCAACTTCCGGCTCCGGAATACAATGCGATTAAAATTAATATTGTTGACCCAAAAGTTAATGTACCCGGGGCTCAACAGCAATCAATGTATTCTTATCCGCAATCACAAATCTACAGCTACCCGCAGGCTCAACAACAGGTATATACACAACCAGTATATATGCCCCCCGTACAACAACAGGCTCAGGTTTACATGCCGCAACAACCGCCTGTTCAACAACCTGCACCAACACCCCAACCTGTATCAGTTCCTGCCCCTCAAGTTATAAATACACAAACAGTTAATCAAACACCTCCGTCTGTAGTTGCACCACAGACACAACAGGAGCCGGCACCCGTAGCACAAACACCGGAAGCTCCCCAGCCTGCTCCGGCACAAACAGCACCTGCAGCTAATGTGGTAGCATTTACTCAGAGAATTAAATCCGATGACCTTGAAGATGCAGGAAAAGCAATTGAAGAAGTTGCTGACATAGCACAAACAAGACCTGCTCCTGAACTTCTTGACACAGATTTAATGGAAGCACTTCTGGGTGTTATAGGAAAGGACAGCAGCACTCTTGAAGGTCCTACAGAAAGACAAAAAGAATTAAGACAACAGGTGTTGGAAGGCAAACAGCTTTCTGATGCTGATATGGCAGAAGCCAACAAAATTACACCATTAGAAATGGCTGAAAGAAATAAACAATACGCATTGTTTACAACAGCTATTTTACAAAATCAGTTAATTGACGAATTCAAAAAGACAAATAACATGACACCGGATATCAAAGATTTGCCGGGTATGGAACAAATTGTTACAACTATCAAAGACAACCCGAACCCAATGCTGAGAGCAAGCGGTTTGGCAGCACTTGCTTACAATGCAAGACCTGAATACAAACCTGTCATGAAAGAAATTTTTGAATTATCTCAACAGGATGCTGATGAAAATGTACAAAAAGTTGCTGCAGAAGGACTTGCTAAATTAGCAACGGTTATGGATGCTCCGGCTGCACAACAAGCAGCACCTGCACAGGCAGCATAAGTAAATAAATTAATATATGGATAAAGGCAGAACTTGAAAATTGCAAGTCTGCCTTTATTTTTTACAAAAATTTAATATTTAGACTATTTTTTTTAAATAGGTTTTAATAAAAGTATGTCAGATGAAATAAATAAAAAAGTTATCAATATATTCAGCAAGCATATAAAAAACAAACCGGTTAATACTCCTGAAAAGGTTAAAACCTTTGCCGGTTACAGTTATGTTAGAATGGATAAAGATGCAAACGGCTATCCATTTAAAGAAGAAAATCTGCTTGAATATGCCAAAGAATGCCATTATATAGTCAAGGTTATGCGCAATAAAAACGGTTCACCCTCTTTGTACAGCTACAATGTGCCGAGTGAAAAGCTGCTTGATTTTCTTCTAATGTTCAGAAATAATGAACTTAGCGGAAGTATTATTGAAATTGATAAATTTTTGCCGAAAAGTATAATATAAAATGAAAAAAATAGATAGCAAAACACTTGATAAGCTTTTATATGCTGTTAATAAACCTTATCAGTATATGGGTCACGAGCTTTATTCATATAACAAAGATTTCATCACAGCTGATGTTCGATTTGCAATAGCTTTTCCAGACAAATATGAAGTCGGTGCAAGCAATTTAGGTCACAGAATAATATATGAAACCCTGAATTCAATTGACGGCTGCATGTGCGACAGAGCTTATGCACCTGATTCTGACTGTAAAAAAGAAATTGAACTGCAGGGACTATTCTTATACGGTGTTGAATCTAAAGTATGCCTTGCAGATTTTGACTTACTCGGTTTTTCGCTTCAGTACGAGCTAGCTTATCCTACTGTTTTAGCAATGTTGAAATTATCAGGCATTCCTGTCCGTTCTAAAGACAGAAATGAAACACATCCTATAATTTTAGCAGGCGGTCCCTGCACATACAATCCGGAACCTCTTAAAGACTTTATAGACGGTTTTTTAATCGGTGACGGAGAAGACATTCTTAAAGAAATTGTTGATGTATATAAAAATGCTAAAAATAACGCCAAAAGCAGGTTAGAAATCATAAAAGAACTATCTCATATAGACGGGTTATATGTTCCGTCTGTTCATAAAGGTAAAAAAATAAATAAAAGGATTTACGATTTTTCTGTTGAATCCGTTCCGACAAAACCGCCTGTTCCTTTTTCAACCTCAATCCATGACAGAGCTGTCACAGAAATAAGACGGGGGTGCGGCAGAATGTGCAGGTTCTGTCAGCCCGGGCATGTTAATTTACCAATAAGAGAGAGAAAAGCTCAAGATATAATCAAAATCACAAAAAAACTTGTCCAAAACACAGGTTATGATGAATTTTCTCTGCTCTCTCTTTCTTCAAATGATTATACAAATATTGAACCTGTATTGGAAGAATTAACCTGTCACTTTAGCAGTAAAAAAGTTTCTGCATCATTGCCCAGCCAGCGTATCGACAGGTTCAAT